>JAGRAY010000036.1 GCA_020434375.1 Bdellovibrionales bacterium
CCCTTGTTTATCAAGCATGGATAGCCGTGATCCTAGCGGTTTTGTCCTGTGGTGAAAAGAGAAATCAGCCCTACAGCACATATAAGAGGAGCGATTATTATAACAACCGCGCCGATTTTTTTAATGGTCCAAGTTACTATCCATCAAAAGGATATCAAAAATCGCAATTTCTGAGACGACTCTATGCTGAAAAATTTGTTGCCGTCGATGAAAAAACGGGTCGTCCATTCTATGGAACAGAACTTCAATTTATTAAATCTGGTGAAACTCCTGCCTTTCGAATGATCCTTCCCGATGCCACAACACCTGGTTTTCCTCATCGAACTTATATGGGCGAACTCTACGATGTAGGCATTGATGACCCAGGCGAACTTGAGTGGATTGTCGCTCGACCCCAAGCGTGCGGGGCAAGTGAAATGTGGTTTGAAGGTGGTGGTTTCCAAACTTCACATTTTGGTGATGTGTTACAAGTTGCATTGATTCGGAGATGCGGGTCGGCCCGACTGTACAAGTATGATCCAAATGCAAACTCGATCGATGTGATTGAAGACTGGTTGTTTCAACCTTTTTCGGCTGTGAGAGCACGGTTAACCATAGAAAATTTATCCAACGGATCTGCTACGGAGGATACTACTAAGGACGAAGAGTCTACTGAGTAGATTTTCAAAAGTATCAACATACTATTATACTAAGAGTAAAATTTTTCGGCGCGAAATAAATCCTAAACTTGTGCTTTTTAAGAAACGGTGCAAAACAAGAAACACCCGTGAATGAAGAATTAAAATCACCTGCTGAATTAAAATTTGGTGGAAGTTGGAAAATGGTCATTCCATTTTTTCTACTTCCCTTGTTAATTGTGGCGGGTTCCGTCGGTGTCTTTTATCTTTTCGGAAAACTGACCAGTTACCAAAAGACACCCCAGGAGTATTTAACTGAGATTGTATCGTCAAATTCCCATAAACGTTGGCAAGCTGCCTTTGAACTCTCTCGCTATATTGCTCAAAACGATAAGGACTCCATAGATTCGAGTGTGGAACCGGCAATGATCGAAGTTTACCGATCTTCTAAACCCGACGAAACGGAGCTTCGAACTTATCTGACCATAGCGCTTGCAAATTTGGGTGGACAAAGTAGTGCGAGGCTCTTTGAGGAAACGATAAGAAATACGAAAAATGAATCTAATCAAATTTACGCGCTGTGGGCCCTTGGAAAAATTGCATCGAAGTCATCTGCAAGCCTGGTTGAAAAAAAATTGGATTCAGATGACCCCGGCATTCGAAAAACAGCCGCTTTTTCTTTGGGTTTTGTGGGGGACAAAAGTCATATTCCAGCACTAACACGACTACTTGACGACGAAACAAAAGATGTTCGGTGGAACGCAGCACTGGCACTCGCTGAATTAGGAAGCGCTGCTGGAAAAACTGAAATCTTGAATTTACTGAATCCAAACTATCTAAAGGAACAAACTCCTTTACTTCGATCCGATGAGCGCGAAGAGATCGTCATTAGCGCAATAAATGCCGCTCTAAAAATCAATCTTACTCAAAGCACTAAAGAACTGAAACACTGGACGGTATCTGAAAATACCCGACTCAAGAATCTTTCTCTTAAAGCCCTCTCGGAATTCGACTCAAAACTTTGACAAATTGCGAATTTTCTCAATAATGGCGCCGAATTAAATAACATGGATATAAAAGAAGAACTTAAACCACCTCAGGACAGTGTTGTTGTCGAAGACTCATATCATATGGTCACCAGGCGGGGCTTTGTCTCGTGGTTAACCGTTGGTTGGGGCGCGTTTGCGGGAGCCACAGCCATTATGGGTGCTGCTTTTCAGAGATTTTTGTTTCCCAATGTTTTAAGAGAGCCTCCACAAGAGTTTAAAATTGGATTCCCCAATGATTTTTTAGAAGGCGTCGTTGACCTTCGAATGCAAGACAAGTACGGCATTTGGGTTGTTCGCGGATTTGATCCTGCGACGAGTCAAACTGGCATATATGTTTTATCTGTAATTTGCACACACCTAGGTTGCACTCCAACATGGCTGGAGTCAGAAGCAAAATTTAAATGCCCATGCCATGGAAGTGGCTTTTACAAAACGGGCATTAATTTTGAAGGACCCGCACCACGCCCCTTAGAAAGATTCCGAGTCGTTTTGGCCGAAGATGGTCAAGTTCAAGTCGACAAAGGAAAGAAGTTTCAATACGAAAAAGGAGAATGGACTCAACCTGAGGCATTTTTGAAAGTATAAAGCATCATGAACTCAAAACTTAAACAGATTCAAAAACAAATTGTAGAATCGCAGATCTGGAAATCTATATTTCGTCATGGCATGCCCGACGATACCCGAACCCGGGCAATGGTCGTCCTCTCCAACGTTTTCCTGCATCTTCATCCTGTAAAATCTAGGGAGGCCGGTATTCGTGTTGGTTATACTTGGTGTATGGGCGGAATCACATTCTTTTTGTTTTTAGTTGAAGCAGTAACTGGAATTCTTCTGATGTTTTACTACAGACCAACAGCAGAATACGCCTACTCGGATATTATCGCTCTTCGCGAACATGTTCCATTAGGGATCATGCGAGAACTTCATCGCTGGGGCGCTCATGCAATGGTGATTGCGGTATGGCTACACATGTTTAGGGTCTTTATGACAGGATCTTACAAACCTCCCAGGGAGTTTAACTGGGGTATTGGCGTTGTTCTTTTGGTTCTGACCTTACTTTTAAGTTTTACCGGCTACTTGTTGCCATGGGATCAATTGGCCATTTGGGCTATTGCTGTGGGTTCCAATATGGCAAGAGCTACACCGTTTTTAGGGCATGAAGGTCCCGGTGCATCTCTATTAAAAATAGGAGATATGAACCTTGTTCACGCAGGAGATGATGCCCGATTTGGGCTTTTGGCCGGACGAATGATTAGCGAAGCAACGCTTCTTAGGTTTTATGTGCTTCATTGTATCTTCATTCCTTTTGTTGCATCTATTCTTATGGCAATCCATTTTTGGCGCGTAAGAAAAGACGGCGGAATATCGGGGCCAATGTAAATGGAAGCCTTGCGTCATACCATCAATGCGTTTGCAACGCCAACAACGATATACTTGAGTTCCGTAGCACTATTTGCCATCGCGATGTGGAAGATGGAAATTGTTGTAAAGCCTCTTGTCATGATTCCAGTAGTAATTGTCACCGTACTGGGAACTATTTTTGCCTTAACAGATGATCACTTCTTTAAGCTAGTTACTTTACCCGACAATATTCCGATTACTATCATGCTCGCCACGGTCGGTTACTTTACGTGGTACGCCTTAAAAAAAGGCGTCGAGAACGACAAACGGCTCTCGGAAAATCGTCCCCTGATTGAGCAAGAACAGGATCGTCGCGTGATGACCTGGCCTAATCTTGTTTATATTGAATTTATTTGTCTTATAGCTATCACTGTTTTCTTAATTTTCTGGTCCATCGGATTTCAGGCACCACTTGAGGAGCCCGCAAACCCAACCGTGACACCAAACCCAGCTAAGGCGCCTTGGTATTTTTTAGGGCTCCAAGAAATGCTGGTCTATTTTGATCCCTGGCTCGCAGGTGTTGTTTTTCCTGGGCTTATTGTAGTAGGGTTAATGGCTCTTCCTTATATCGATCCCAACCCTAAGGGCAATGGCTATTATTCCTTTAAAGATCGTCGTCTGGTCATTGGCTATTATCTTTTTGGATTTTTGATTCAATGGGTTTTGCTCATTGTTCTTGGAACATTTATGCGTGGACCCGGCTGGAGCTTTTTTGGACCTTTTCAAGAATGGGACCCTCACAAGGTTGAGGCATTGACGAATATCAATCTTTCAGAACTTTTATGGGTTAAGCTACTCAATATTGGTTTACCAAAGAACATTCTTTTGCGAGAGGGTGTCGGCATTGTCGTTGTTTTGGGATACTTGGTAGCGCTTCCTCCCTTACTTGCAAAAACAATTTTTAAAAAGCTCTACCAAGAACTGTCTTTTATAAGATTTCAAATTATGTGTTTTTTATTTTTAGCAATGTTGTCGCTTCCCATTAAGATGATACTTCGGTGGACCATTAATTTGAAATACATTGTGGCAATACCGGAGTTCTTTTTTAACATTTAGTGAAACATCATGGCGGAAAATAAAAAACAATTTGATCCGGATCACCTTTTTAACATTTTAAAACTCAATAAATGGTTTGCGATCGTGAGCATTTTACTTCTCCTTGGAGTGGTTGGGCTTATTAAAAAAGATTACGATCGAGACTGGAAAAATTGGCAGAGAAAGTTTCGTTCACTTGAAATTAAAAACACGAAAGACGAGATTACAAAAGTTTCCGAAGATTTAAAAAACAGTTCTGAATATCAAGAAGCTCAGGCAAAGTTAGACTCAGCGGGACAGGAACTTAAAAAAAATGAGATTGATTTATTTAAATTAAAAAAAGAACTCGCAGACCATGAAAACACTCGATTTAAAACAGATCGAGTTTTTCGGGACCTTAAATCTGTGACAGATTCTCTTCGGTACGAATTAGATGAGGCCAAACATCATAATGATCGTTCGGTCAATCGTATAGCCACTCGGTTAAAGAAAAAGGAGGCCGAGCTTCAAGTCGCTCGCGCGAAGAAGGAAGCTGCCGAAGCCGTCTACAATAAAACCCAAAGCCAGATTAATGAACTAACCGCTAGCACAAAAGCGGCACAAGCAGAATTGAATAAGGCTAGCTCAGACCTCACTAGACTCAAGAAAAAAGAAAGAGCTATTGGTCGTTCTTTTGTCAACGATGTGCTTCGAGATGCGCCACTTTTGGATTTTATTGATCCTTCATTGAAAGTGAAAGAAATTATCGTAGACGACCTCTACGATGACTATAACTTCGCAAAAATTAAACGCATTGACTCATGCACAACCTGCCACGTCGCGATTGACAAAGTAGGTTATGAAGATCAACCAAATCCACTAAAAACTCACCCCAAACTCGACGTATATTTGTCAAGTCGATCGCCGCACCCTATTCAAGAATATGGTTGTACGATTTGCCACGGCGGCATGGGAGGTTCTCTTGACTTTGTGCACGCAGGGCACGCACCAAAAAATGAAGCACAAGCCAAAGAATGGGAAAAAAAGTATCATTGGCATCCTTTAAAACACTGGGACGATCCCATGTTACCTTTGCAATATACTCAGGCTAATTGTCTTGGGTGTCATAAAAAGGAAATTGATGTTCCCAAGGGCGACCGCATTAACCAAGCTATTTTTCTTGTAGAAAGATCGGGATGTGTACAGTGCCATAAAGTAGAAGGATGGCACCTGAAAAACAAACCAGGGCCTACGCTTCGAAAAATCTCGAGCAAAGTCTCAGAAGAATGGTTGAGTAAATGGATTAGAAATCCAAAATCGTTTCGTCCCACCACGGCAATGCCGCGATTTTTTGATCTGACTAACACCAAAGACTACGAATCCAAGGCGAGAAGTAGCGTTCAAGTTGCAGGCATTGTGTCATATTTAAAATCGAAGGCTCAGCCCTACGAGCCTCCATCAGTATCTTTGGAAGGTGCAAGTATCGAACAAGGCAAGCAACTCTTTGGCGATATTGGATGCTTGGGTTGTCATAGCATCGATGACTATCCAAAAATCATGCAGCCACAATTCGGACCTGACTTAAGTGACGTAGGTTCAAAGTTAAGTGCCAATTGGATTGCCGCTTGGCTCAAGAATCCCAAACAGTACTGGCCGGATAGTCGCATGCCTAATATGCGACTATCCGAAAGTGAGATCAAACACCTCACTTCTTACCTCTTGAGTAAGAGAAATACGGCTTTTGAGGAACAAAAGCTTCAAAAAGCTGATCCCAGAGTCATTGATAAAACCACTTTGGAGTTTTTAAAAGCGCGAATGACGCTCAAAGAAGCTCAGGAAAAAGCTGCATCAATGTCAAAAGAAGAAAAACTTCACTTCATTGGAGAACGTACTATTGCTCACTATGGCTGCTATAGTTGTCACGACATTGATGGATTTGAAAATGCGAAACCTATTGGCGTCGAATTAACTCTTGAGGCTTCTAAACCTCTACCACGATTCGATTTTGGGTTTGTCGATATTCCTAAAAACCTTCAATCGTGGATTTATCAAAAACTCATGGAGCCCAGAATTTTTGATACGGGCAAAGAGAAAGCTTATTTAGATCGCCTGCGTATGCCGCAATTTGATTTCACGCCAGAGCAAGCAGAGCTCGTGACGACGTTTGTCTTGGGCCTTAAGAAAGACGATACACCTCTTCATCGAAAGCCATCTTACGACAATAACATTGATCGGATTCATGCGGGTCGCGCACTCCTTCATGAAAATAATTGTCGCGGATGCCATATTGTTGAAGATATGGGCGGTCGTATTCTAGCCAATTACGAATCGGCCAGGCAAGGTCCCCCAAATTTAAAAGGTGTGGGTCAAAAATTGCAACCTGATTGGTTCTATCAATTCTTAAAGGCACCTTCTGTGGTAAGACCATGGTTAAACGTACGCATGCCAACATTTGGTTTTAGTGACCACGACAACAACGCACTAATTAATTACTTTAGAGCGCTGGATCGCCAAACCCAAAACTATGAAACGATTCCCGAGTTAGCTCGATCGGGAGATCATTACATGCTTGGCAAAAAAACCTTCGAGACTTACCAGTGTCAAAACTGTCACAAGTCTCCGCCGTACCCACCAGATACTGATATGGAAAATATGGCACCTCCGTTAACGCTGGTACCTAAAAGACTACGCTATGAATGGGTTGATGATTGGTTACGAGACCCTCAGAAACTTATGCCAGGAACGGGCATGCCAGGGTTCTTCTATTATGATGGCAAGCCCATGACACCAGAGTCTGAAGACGAAGTGAAAGCTGTGCGTGACTACTTGTACGTAAGATAGACTGCAAAACCAATAATGAAATCCCGGGAAGAACTTAAGATTTATTGGCATCCGAATTGCTCAACCTGCAAGAAAGCCTTGCGCTTCTTAGATCATCATGAGATTTCATATCACCTATTGGACCTACGTGAAGCTTCACCCAGTAGAAAAGAAATACAGGCCATGTGGCCAAATTACGCTGCCGAACCCAAAAGACTTTTTAATACATCGGGTCAGGCATACCGCACAAAAAAGATTAAGGATAAAATCAACGATCTCTCTGTAAAGGAGATGCAAAGTCTCTTAACTTCAGATGGTTTACTCGTAAAACGCCCATTTTTACTTCTAAATGATGGCAAAGGTGTTGTTGGGTTTAAAGAAACCGAGTGGAAGACGCTGCTGCAGTTATAGTAAATTAAATATAAGTTGAAACACCAAAGTAAATATTGGAAGTTGCCTCCTGGCTCCGTCGCTACGCTCCAAGTCGCCATACGTCAATCTTCCAATATTTAAGCAGTATCAACTAAAACTTAAACTACTATATAAGCAATTATGCGTTTCTTTGAAAACTACTCAAAACGCTTTGAAATATTTTCTGCGTATCCGGTCATTTCTAAATAGCCCATACCCTTCACTTGCCCCTTATTGATCTGACCCGAGATATCGGTTGCACCCTCCCAATAGACCACAGAGGTCATCATTTCTTGATTCTCAAAAATCGCTGTGACCGTTAAGTCAATATTTTCTTTCGGTATGGTAACCTTCCATTTTATTGGATACTGACCGCCACTTTTTTCAGATTTAAAATATGAAATCGGTACAAATTCTGCTCCTGACATATCTAGAGTTTTGGAGTTTCCTCCTTTATCGTTCAGTTTTCCTACGCGATAGTAATAATAAGAACCGCGTTGATCTCTCAATTGAAATAGCATTAGCTCGGACTGATTATTTAGCTGAATAGCAAACCAATCCCACCCTCTTTGACTTTTTTCAAGTAAGCTTGTGCTATATTCGTGATCCATCCAGCTTTGACCAGTCACGTTAAATTTTTGATCACCAATTTTTATTTGACCTGTTGTGTATAACCTTGAATAGCTATAGTAGTGCGAACTATTCTTTCGATTAAAACCCTTTTGGCTAAATCCATTGCTACCTTGGAGCATCAAATCTTTCTTGGGTTGAAGTTGAAGGTTTATTTCAAATTTTGGGGCTTTTGCGCTTAGATTGGCTGTACCAGGTGTTGAGCCAGAAACTAACCAGTCTTCCAGTACCAATTGAAATGGTTGTGTTTGAATAAAGGCTAGCGGTTTCATGCCTCTTGAAAATCGCTCAGCAAAATGGTGTTTTTTTTCTTGTGAATCTGAAATAGCGAAGTGGGTAAAATACAGTTGATTGGTTGCCCACTTCGATTTTCGATCCGATACATGAACTTTATTGCCAAGAGCATTTCTAAAAAATGTGAGTTGGTAACCAAAACGACGTCCGTCTTCGGTCAATAGATGACCTGTGTAATACCACCACTCTGTTTTGAAGGAACGATGTTCTCCATGATCACGCGGAAAAACAAGTGATTGAGCAGGATTTGCAACCTCAAATGGCTCAGACCAACTTGAGTGGCTTAAGAACATAACTATACATAACAACCAATACACTTGGATGGACCTCATTGGTCTAGCTTTAACATTTCCATGGGTCTAAGTTGAAGAGTCTTCCAAGAGGGATATATCGAAGAAAGTGTCGCAGCTAAAATCGTTAATAACAAAGTATGCAGAAAAAGTGTCTTGTCTAAGTGCATTTGAAGCGTCCAGCCAAAAGCTCTATAATTAATAATATAAACCATAATATAGGTTAGCATCACCCCTAAGGGCACTGATACAACCCAGGCAATAAGGCTCATCAAAAGACTTTCACAGAATATTTGAAGCGAAATCTCGCCACGCCGAAAACCAATAGCACGAAGGAGTCCATACTCTCTTATATTTTCTATCGTTTGACTCAATAGGCTGCTCATAATACCCACAAATGCTACAAAAACAGCAAGCCATTTGAGCGATTGCGTTATTGAAAATGTCCGCGAAAATATCTCCATCACTTCACTCCGAATATCTCGGTTGGGCTTGATATCGAGCACTTGAATAGACTTTAAACGCTCTAATGAGTTTGTCGAAATATCACTCGACCGCGTACTATTCTTCAATATGGCTGCCACTGCATTAACGCGCATATCACTGAATAGCTCCTGATAATTCGACAAACTCATTCCTATCACCCCTTGGCTCGAAGCATAGTCATAGTAAATGGCAGCTATCTTAAACGACCTCCAACCTTTTGGTGTCAATAAATCAATTGCTTCTCCGGCTTTTTTTATTCCCCACCTAAATGCCAGGGGTTCGGAAATCATAATATCTCCACCTAAAACTTTCTTCCATACTTCTTTGGGTGGAACGATACTTTGGAGAAAAGCTTTAGGGTTTTTAAAACTATTATTTTCAAAAGCTACAAGCTGAGATGGACCTAAATTTGTTTCGACAGATATTGAACGGAGATACTCCAACCGTGATACTTCAGAGCTGCTTTTCAAAAACGCTATTACTTTTTCATCTAAGACAGCAGGGGCTCTCGATGGTCCCTGATTTGGAACAGTAATATAAACATCGCCCACAAGCCTTTGATCTAACCAAGAAACAACGGTTTCTCGAAAACTCTCGACCATACCAGTAATCCCAATCACTGTAGCTAAAGAAACCATCAGCGCCGCCATTGGAATGGCTGTTCGTGGTAAGGCATGAAGTAATCGCCAGGCAGCAAATTCGAGCACTGTCAGTTTTTTGATGCAAGAAAGCATTCTAACGACTATCCAAGCCGCAAGAGGAATGATTGCAGAAAAGGCCAAAATGACACCCAATGCCGCCACAAGCGAAGCCATCAGACTTTTGGGCTGACCTATCAGAAGCCCAGCCGACAACAACAATACAAAAACGGAAACCAACAGGCATTTTGAGATAATTCGTCCATATTGAGTCACTTCAATGGTTTTAAGGCTCAATCCTTCTCTTGGTCGAATTCTTGCGACCTCTAGAGCGGGAAGAAGCATTGCTAATAAGCTACCAAGGACTCCAAAAGTGATTCCCTTTAATACTGTAGCAAACGTCCATGATGCTTGTCTTACGTGTGTTACAAAGAACAGATCACTCATGGTTTGACTGACACTTAGAACAAGAAATTTACCCATAAACGCGCCAAAAAGCACACCCACCAAAGCTCCCCCTAACCCCACAAGTAATGCTTGAAAAGCGATCATAAGAAATATTTGCTTCGATGTTAAGCCCATACATCGAAGCAAACTAAACTCTGACTTTCTACGAATGACAGAAAACGACATGGCACTCCATACGAGAAACAATCCCACAAGCAGTGCCAACAAACTAAGCGCAAATAAATTTGTCTCAAACGCCTTGGTCATTTCTCTAATGGTTCGTGTTCTATTCGCTGACAAAACAACTTGAACACCTTTTGGTAAAACATTCTGGATTTTATCAAGGGTTTCTTGATCGTCACGATCGACAAGCACATCGATCTGATCAAGCGTATCAAATCTATTTGAAAGCTCCTTAGCGACAGAAATATCTGCAACAATTACGTCTTGTAAAAAACGATCGTTAATTTTGTCACGTGGCTCAATAGTACTTGCAACAAAAAGCTGAAACGGGCGTCCACCAACAACAACAGAAAGACTGCTCCCTTGTCTCACGCCGAATCTATTGGCCAAAGTATTGCTTAAGACGACTGCATTTTTGCGAGTCAAAAGAGCTTCAATGGAAATTGATTCTTTCGCATACTGACTATCAAAATAATCTCTAAAAGGAGCTTCCGCAAAGGGGTCTACGCCCAGGAGTTTAAATGGTATTTTACCAAATCCGACAACATAGACGTCTTCTTTCATAACAGGTGCAATATTTTGTGTGATTTTTCTAATCTCAAAATAAACTTGATCTGAAACACCTTGTCCACTTCCAATAATTTGATGTGTGGCCTTTCCTGTTAAGGATGAGGTCGTTCGCTCAAATGCCAGATTAGAACTTTGTATTGCGATATCCATTCCAACAATAAGCGACACACCAATGGCAATACTCGTCATAAGCAAAATCAAGAGTTTAGGCTGATACCGCAAAGACTTGAAACAAAGTCTGCCCAATAGACTATTCATTGGGTTTGTTCAAAGAGGCTATTGTCACGAATGCTAAAAATTCTGTCACACTTAGAAGCAATTTCGCGGCTATGTGTTACAACGATGGCACTTTTTCCACGTGCCAGAATCAATTGCCTAAAGGTATCCATCACCACATTTGCCGTTTTACCGTCTAGATTACCTGTAGGCTCGTCGGCAAGGAGCAGATCTGGGTCATGTACCAAAGCTCGTGCAATAGCGACGCGCTGTTGCTCGCCACCCGACAATTGATAGGGGTAGCTAAATTTGCGCTGCCTTATTCCCAATGTGCTAAGCAAACTGTCGGCACGTTCAAGATTTGCTGCATTTTTAATATGATTCATGGCTAAGGGAAGTAAGACATTATCCCATACCGAAAGATACGGAACCAAATTGAAGAACTGGAACACAAAACCCAGGTGCTTTCTTCGAAACATGGTTCGTTCGGTTTCACTCAAGCTAGTGATCTCTTGATTCCCTATTTTGATCGAACCTTCATCCAAAGCATCGATACCACTCACAAGATTTAAGAGCGTACTTTTTCCACTTCCGCTATTTCCCGTCAGAGCTACGATCTCATTATTTTTGATGTTTAGATTTATTAATTTGAGCACCAATCTATTTTGATCGCCTTCAGCGTACGACTTTGAAACATTGTTGATAACAACCAGATCATCAATAGATATCATCTAGGGACCTTTTAAATGAACAAATGAATAGTGCAACTATATTTAGAGCTGTTTACTATTGGAAACGATATTTGGCCAAGGTCCATTGACACAAAGGCACTTTCTTTCGTAAAGTCTTTTCTACATACCCTCGTAGGGGCATGAAATGCGAAATGAAAGGAAATGATATGAAAACAATTATTAAACAAACACTAAGCCTATACACATTAGCAATCTTAACCAATGCACTTGTTGGATGTGGAAGCGATTCTGGCGAAACAGCTAACAACCAACAAAATACAATGAATAACCAACGCTCGGCTATTCGCACGCTTCGCCCAGAAGATGTCACAGAAAGTTATGTCGCCAATCTATCTGAAAGGAAAAAAGCCGTTTTAGAAATTTCATTGCTCACCGACGGCAATGTTTCTATTGGCAATGAAATTTCAAGTGCAGGTTGCACACTACCTAAGTGCTACTTTGAGGTCGACGAAGGCGACAGTCTCGATATTAACTTTATTATTGGTCAAAGACGCATTCTAGAAGTTGGCGGAAATACTTCATGCCAGTATCTCTATACAGGCGTCTATCTAGATAGCAGTTACAAATGCTACGACGTTCGTGTAACGGGATTTGCAAAAGTTGAAGCATCTTTTAATCGCTAATTTTTTGATCGTTTATCAGAAAAACGCGCGTCCGTGCTTTGCATAGGAACGCGCGTTTTTGATTTACAGT
>JAGRAY010000037.1 GCA_020434375.1 Bdellovibrionales bacterium
GGCAGGCTCACAGGATGGCCGGAAACTTGTAGGCGAATATGTCCTTGTAGTGTTTGAACGGAAATTCTCCCTTCGACCTTGTGCTCCTTTATTTGTGAACCCTTTTTCATGGCAACTAAAACGACTCGAAAATCAGAGTGTTTCACCAATGTTCTAGCGTTGTGTCCGTTACGGTTCCAAGCGCCTTCTTGTTTAATTTCCTTTAACTGAGATTCAAGATCAAAAATGATGACAGGATCTCCCAAGTGACGAGAGGGTCGCTCATTCTGTTCCATCTTCTCGGGTTCATGGGAGCAGCAGGTGTCTTTTTCATCGTGAGTCATTTATTCATTCTCCTTATTTGTTCGTCCAATTCCTATAACACTTTTTACGCTTGTAGTCGAAAGAGTTTGCCAGATCGAAATCACAAGGAAAAGAACGGCAAACCAGCTAATCACGCCAGATACTCCAGAAAAATAGAGCCCCCATGTTCCCGTGTATGCAGCCATAATTTGAAACAGCCGAAAAAATAGCGAAGCATTTAATAAGGCGAGCCCCAAGCGAAAGAGGTTTGGATGGCTAAGCTCTTGAGCTTCAAAAGCTTTTGTAAGATAGCTGAGCATCACGAAGATGAGTTGCATGAGAAAACCTATGGTGTAAATATGTCGCGAAGCATCGGCTACCAGTGTGTGTGAAAGAGTGGGCGATATTAGCATCATGAGCCTTGTTAGCGCAGACAAAAGCAGCCAAAAACAACATATGCGAACACGCTCTGCTGTTAAGGGTTCTCGTGGGGGTCCTCCTCTTCGCAGCATTGCCAAAGTAAGCACGATAGTTCCCAAGGACCACAGGCACGTGCCCAACTTTTCAAATGTTGCCAGTTCGGCGATAACTCCAAGCGGAATAAGTATTGTAACTTTTCGAACCCAGTGTGGAAGAGAAGGAGACCCCACGAGTGATGGAGCCATATTGATCACAACAGAAGAAACAAGCGAGAGTGTAAAACCATATAAAAATGAGGTGTACATCATCTCTGGCGAATCTGAAATCAGGTTTGAAGCAAGGCTTATGGAAAGAAAGCCCGCCGAACAATAGGCCAGAACAGTGGGGGGTGGGAGCCTTGATTTCCCTCGCAACAGTCCGGAGAGAAGCAACCTCAAAAAGCATCCCACACCCAAAATGACAAAAATTATTCCAAAAAATTGGATATTGTTCTCCCAGATGTATCCTAAAAGATAAAGCGGAACGCCGATGGAAACAAAAAAGAAAATAAATCGTTCCAATACTGCCGCACTTTGGATACGGGATGGCGGCATCAGACGCAGAGCCATACCCATTGCAATCGGCAATACAAAACCAAAGAGTTGCAAAAATCCATGAGCATGAACCAAAGAGATATTCCGCGTGTAGAGAATGTGAATCAACGCGAGATTCAGAGAACCCAGAAGGGTACCTCCAAACACTGTTGAAATCAGAGCAAATCGAACGAGCCACCAGCTACGCTGATGCGCCTTTTCTATCACGGTGTACGTATCGCGATTTATATTCCGGTGTTTGTTTGATTCAGCAGGTACCATAAATACTCTCCAATTATCTTTCCAAATAGAAACATCTAGTATACTTGTAATGAAATGCACCCAGCAAACACTTTAAGACACGTCTCGTACATGCTCACGGCAACCTGTTTTCAACTCTCCATATTGTACTTGCGTTTGTCGTTACTTCGCTTTCCATTTCTGAATCACGTCGAAGGATTTTTTCTTGGTTCGGATTTATCGTAATGACATGGACAGGTATAACCGTTGCGCAAGGACAAATTAAATGATCTCTATATGGAAAAAGGTTGCTCTAGCCTCGATTGCTCTCTGGTTCTTAACAGTTGGAACTTTGTACTATTTCTTTGTGGTAGGTACCGGGACGAAAGTCGATCAACGAACTGAAATTGCATTAACTCCCCAAGAACGAGATCTAATTTTAGGTGAAATGCGACAGTTGTTGGATAGTGTTCGGGGTATTATCCAAGGGGTTGCGGAGAATGATGTCGAAGGAATTCAAACAGCAGCAAGAGCTAGTGGGTTGAAGATGGCCCAAGACGTTAATCCAAGTTTAATGCTTAAGTTGCCAGCAGCATTTAAGGAATTGGGAATGAATACACATCAACGGTTTGACAAATTGGCGGATAAGGCGCCTCAGCTAAGTTCATCAGAAATATTGAAAGAAACGAGCGACATGATGGGATCCTGTGTTGGATGTCACGTCACGTACAAAATCACTGAGAGCAAATAAAATCCAACGAATTATCTTTCTTCAAAAACACCTTTGGATTCTGAATAGCATCCTGCAAGGTATACTGACCTAACGTATATAGAAACGCCTCGAGCGACTCTTTCAAAATTTCTTTGAGGGCACAACCAGGCACAATATTGCAAGCATTATTCTTTCGATCGAAACACTCAACGAGTTTCATATCGGGCTCTAAGCGGACAAAAATTTTTCTCAAATTGATCTGTTCGGGCTTTTTATGCAGGCGTACTCCTCCACCCTTCCCTTTAACACTCTGAATATATCCTTCCGTTGAAAGCCAATGGATCACCTTCACCATGTGATTCAGTGAAATATTATAAAACGTTGCGATTTCTTTTGCGGTACATCGTTCAGCTTGATGCACACTTAAATACATTAACGTTCGTAATGCATAATCCGCAAAACTGGTAATTTTCATATTATTTTCCTTTACCCATTGATTTTTTAATATGTATTATATATACATATTAAAAAAAGAGAACAATGGAAGCAACCGTACTTTTACAGTGGACACTCAAATGAAGTACAAAGAAATTACAGAAGAATCCATCAAAGTATTGGTAGATCAATTTTATACAAAAATACGACAAGACTCTGAACTGGGTCCCGTCTTTGAGGGTACGATAGGAGTCGATGAAGCCTCTTGGAAAAAGCATCTTCTCATCATGTATGACTTTTGGTCCTCAATCATGTTAACAAGTGGAAGGTACCACGGAAACCCTCATCAAAAACACCAGAATATACCTGCATTCGACATTCAATTGTTTGATCGCTGGTTAAATCTATTCTCTGAAACAGCACATGAAGTTCATGACTTTAGGATCGCAAAACAATATGTGGACCGAAGCCAACGTATTGCCGAAAGTTTAAAGCTGAGCGTAAAATAGGAAGATAAAATGAAACCATTACCCAAATCCATGGAAAAATATAAAGAAACCCCCAAGTATAACGAAGGGAATACTCCTTTGGCTATGCTAAATATTCACAATACAAAAGAGAACGTTTGGGGATTAATTGTCATTGAAAGTGGAGAGTTAGAATACGAAATCATCGAAAGGTCGGAGAAATACATACTCACACCATATGAACCTGGTGTTATTGAACCGACCATAAAGCACCGTATTCGACCATTAGGAAAGGTAACTTTTCATATCGAATTCTACAGATCAGCAAGAAGTACTAAATATACTGAGATCACTAAGGTAAATCATTAAAGTAAAGCCCATCATTAATAATTCCACCCTGGCTTCATGAGTAGAGTGCAGGTAAAATTAAATACATGGTATCCCATATATTGCCTTGTCATTAATTGTATGTATATTGGCTCCCATGCAATATCAAAGAGATATTCTCGACGCTATTCGCCGCATATTACGTTCTCTTCGTGAGTCCTCACGTCATGCAGAAAATGAACTTGGGCTAAGTGGAGCTCAGCTTTTAGTCCTCCAGTTTCTAAAGGACGGAAAACCGCTCTCCATAAATGAACTCGCGGAACGAACACAAACTCATCAAAGCTCCGTTTCAATCGTCGTTACAAAACTAGTAGATGGAAAATTGGTAAAACGCCAAACCAGTGCAGAAGATGGCCGTAAAGTTGAAATCATACTTACATCTGCCGGAACTCGTTTGTTAGAAATGAAATCTTCAAAACTAGCACATGAAAAACTTTTTTCTGCAATTTCTGAGCTTCCAATAAGTAAACAAAAACAATTGGCGACACTGCTCACGCAAGTTGTAGAAGCGTCTGGTTTTGCCGATCAACCGGCGACGCTCTTTTTGGAAGACGATCAAGAGAAAAACAAATGAAAGACCACCCTTCAAGCTCACAAAATACAGGACTCCCCATCGCCCCTTCAATGGAACTCGCGATGCTCAATTCGAATGTCAAAAAACAAGGTTCGATCAACACTCGTGCTCTGCGGATTAGCTTTTATGCTATTGGGCTTGGTTTTGTGGCATCAGGCATTGCTCAAGGGCTCACCCGCCTCATAGGGCTTTGCACTAATTTATTTTTCTACCATCGACTCTCCTTTGAATTCATTGACCCAGGGAAAGCGCCGAATTGGGGACTATGGGTCATTGGTGTACCCGTTCTTGGAGGTATCATTGTAGGTTTAATGGCCCGCTATGGTTCCAAGGCCATTCGTGGGCACGGAATTCCAGAAGCTATGGAGCAAATACTTACCAATGAAAGTCGCATCCCTTGGCGCATCGTTTTTTTAAAACCCATTTCGGCAGCTATTGCCATAGGAAGCGGTGGTCCATTTGGCGCAGAGGGACCGATCATCGCTACAGGTGGAGCGCTTGGTTCATGGCTTGGACAGATTACGCACACGACCTCAATTGAACGTAAAACTTTGCTCGCCGCTGGAGCTGCGGCTGGAATGACGGCCACATTTGGATCACCTATTTCGGCAGTCCTCCTTGCGGTTGAACTCCTTTTATTTGAGTTTAAGCCTCGTTCGCTTATTCCTGTGTGCCTTGCCTCAGCGACCGCAAGTGCATTACGAATTGCGATAGTTGGATTAAAGCCCGCATTTGTGATGCCGTTATTGATGGCAACCTCCGGATCAACAATCGCTTTTTATGGTGCAATGGGAATATTTATTGGTATTGCCGCTATTGTCGTGACCAAAGTAGTGTACATGGTCGAGGATGGCTTCGAAAAGCTCCCCATTCACTGGATGTGGTGGCCTGCGCTAGGTGGTATTGCAGTAGGTGTCATTGGTTACTTTTTCCCACGAACGCTGGGCGTTGGTTATGAAAATATCGACGCCATTCTGAGCGGAGAACTTGCGCCGTCCTTCATCGCCATTTTCTGCTCGATGAAATTTTTATCATGGGCCATTTCACTAGGCAGCGGTACATCTGGAGGGACACTCGCTCCGATTTTTACGATTGGAGGAGGAATTGGAATCTTGATCGGTGTTGCTGGTCAGTATATTTTTCCACATTTGAATATCGATCTCAAAGCCGCCGCCCTAGTAGGTATGGCTGCGCTTTTTGCTGGTGCTTCTCGAGCCTTGCTAGCCTCGGTCGTTTTTGCTTTTGAAACAACAGGACAACAAGTTGGCCTTCTACCCCTTCTTGCCGGCTGCACCGTTTCTTATGTTATATCCAGTTATTTCATGAAGAATACTATCATGACGGAAAAAATTGCGCGCCGTGGAGTCACGGTTCCGTACGAGTATGCTCCAGACTACCTAGAAACGATTCAGGCGAAACACTACTGCAAGCGCCACATTGTTTCGATTTTTGCGGAAGAATTGGTAGAACATGTGCTTTCCAAGTTTGAATCCGGTAGTCCCGATTTTTCTCATCAAGGATATCCTGTCATTTCTGTAACGGGGGAATTAGTAGGAGTGATAACAAAAAAGGATTTTTTTAAAAACACAGTATCCACAACAGTACAAAAGCTACTCAAAAGAAAACCTATTTATATTTTTGAAGAACAGTCGCTTAGAGATGCCGCCGACCTAATGACCTCAGAAAATGTTGGAAGAATCATTGTTGTGTCGCGTTTGGATTCGCAAATTCCAAAAGGAATTATCACACGAAGCGATTTGCTATCGGCACACCAGAAACGTTTAAATGAATTAAAAATAACCAAACGGAAATCAAATGGTTGAAAAAGGTGACTTCATAAATGACAACGTAACACTGCTCCATATTTCGTTTAATGGTCAACCTAACTAATTCCATAGTCTGAAGGATAACATTTGGATAACAGGCCGGGTGACAATGAGTGATAGGCTTGGTATTCAGTGGTAATCTTGAGTGGGTTATCTTGTTGATATCATTGTTTTTGTCTTAGATCTCAAAACCTTAGATCAGGGTAGTTATACCCCGATCAGCTCCACCATTATATGAGGGTCCGCTTCACAAGTGTCGCAAAGCCCTCGTCACGGGCAAAGCCCGATGACTTCACCCTCGATGATATTATCCAAGTCACTATTCTTCAACAGCAAATGTCTATTAATAATGAACGCTTATTAGCAGAGAATACGACTTTAAAGTAATTCTAATCACTTAATTTGATATATTTCCTATATTGCTATTTTCCTATTAGGGGAATATACTAAAAGTATGAAAAACACAGCTGTATTGAAGCCAGATAAACAAGGTAGAATCTCACTACCCGAGCCTCTTAAAAGCTCTCAGCTCGTCCAATATGAGCTCAATCCGGATGGAAGCATCCTAATTTATCCCGTACGAACTGTTCGAGAGTATCCTGATATGTCAGATCTTCCAGAATCCTCAGACCTTACCGATTCCATAAAGGCATCTTTACATAAGTCTTTAAGCTCTACTCAGCAAGGTGTTTTTGCACGTTCTTCTTTCGAAGCACTAAAGGCTAAAAAGAAAAAGTAAACATTGTCTAAAACCGCTCCACCTTTTGAGCTGTATTTTGAAAATGAATATATCAACGCGTTTGATGGCCTGAGCCCCAGCGATCAGAAGCGTGTGGAAAGGGCCATTCAACTACTTGCACAAAATCCTCGATATCCTTCGCTCCACGTTCACAAATACAAGGGAACTACTGGAAAATACCCAAACGTTGGCGGAGACTCGATCTTCATCGCATACGCAAGTCAAGGTAAAGGCGCCTTAAGAATTATTTTTGAATTTGGTCCTGCGCCAGGACAAATAGCATTACACACATGTGGTCCACACGACAAAGCTGAGAGAAATTTTAAACCAAAGAAGTAACAATGGGCTCAAATGAGTACTTTTACTAAAGCTCACAAAACTCAGTGTGATTTACAACTAACGTATCAAATGAATGATGCCTCTTGACTCTTTCTGGTCACAGCCCTCGATTCCGTAAACAATATGGTACAAATATTTACCTTTCGGCAAAGACCTATTTCTTTCGGTTCCATCCCACCCGATCAAAGTTTCGATCGTTTTATCCACTTCTTTATAAATGACCTGACCCCAAGGATTGACAATTGAGAATAAATATATTTTTAGATCGCTCCTTTGATCATTATACACTTTAAACACATCATTTTTTCCATCGCCATTGGGGCTAAATGCATTGGGCACATAGATGGGTGCTGAAAGTTTCTCCGGAAGTTCGACTTCTTTCTCAAACACACAATTTTCATACGACACCGAAAAACGTTTAAAATTACCCAAATCAGAAGTATCCACATTCTCTTCAATAGGTTCGATTACATATTCTCCGTGAGAATCTCTGAGGTTTAAAACAATGGGTGCGTTACTGCATTCTTGTGGAAGACTGATTTCAAAAGTATGAAGGTCTTGCGGAATAGTGATAGAGGAACACCTCCGACATCCGAACTCGTCTGTTGCACAAAGTGTATAGGTTTCATCGGGAGCTAAACCCGTAAATGTACTTGAGTCCGATATTTGCCACTCTCCGCTCTGCCAAATTTGCCAAGAATATTCTACATCTCCCATCGGATTCACTATATTCAGAGTAACACTGCCTCCATCTTCACATTTGGCCGCTTGAACTTCCTGAGATTCAATTTCTAGAGGAGAAAATTCTAAGTCTAATTCATCTGTAGCAGTACATCCTGTACTCTCAAACTCTACTTTCAATTTATAAACTCCCGGTGGATCAAAGTGACCATGAGGATCTACGTCTGTCGCAAGCAAGGTCTCTCTTGTCGTGGTTGCACCTCCCGGCAAGGTCCATTGAATACTGGGATTGGACCATGGGTATAAAGCCTCCAATTTATCCTTCGGTGGACTGGGTTCGAGATAAGATATGCCATCAGAGCAAAAACTCCCCGTTCGACCGATCTTTGGCTCAGGAGAGGGTTGAAGGTCAATGCTGCTTTGCGCTCTACAAGAGTTTACATCTTGAACCTTTACTGTGTACACACCAAAATCTTGGGGCTCGCTAAAGGAAATATTTCTGACCCACTCGTACTCGTTGGGTTCTTGAGGTAACTCTTGGCCATTCTTGTACCATCTAAAGATTCTGGCTTCGTTTCCCAGTCCATAGTCTAAGCCTGGAGTGTCCCAGGCATTTAGTGAAGCATGGCCTCCCAAGCACAAAAATCGCTTGTTTTCCAATGTGACACTAGGCCGCTGGGTTCCCTCGGGGTTTTCAATCTCGAACGATTGATCAAGTTGATTGGTACATCCAGGATACCTGGCTGAAACTTGGTACGAACCATTTTCTTGCGCGACAAATCGAAAATCTGAAAAGGTATTTCCATTTGGATCTGTCCAGGTGACCGTATTGGGTGATCCACAAAGATTCAAGCGCGTACCGCAAGAAATCTCCTCTTGAAGAATATTGAGTGTCAAAGGACAATTAGCATTTTCCGGACAAGCCAATTGATAATTCCGAAGAGCGGGAAACTCAAAACCACGCTCAAAAATGAACTCAATGCTGCGACACTCTGTCGAAGGCTCCATAATCACTTCAATCAACAACACTCCTGCACGATCAAAACCCGAAAGCCCTTCAATTTGAAACTCGTCAGGGATATCGAATATTGGCTCAAATTGAGCCAAGCTCTCTGTAATGGTCCATTTAGCTGGCCCTCGAATACAATCCACTCCGGGAAAAGTGTTGCAACCTGCTCCGATGGTTTTAAAATCCCTCAACTGTCCATTGAGTTTGATCGACAGTTTGTCTGCAAAATGACTGAAAAAAGACAAGCGCACCGTCTGAGTATCTTGGGAGGGAAGAAACTGATAAATTCTGGATTCTGTATTTTGAATCTGCGAGGGTGTATCAAAATTGTAATTTTGATACGGAATTCCACATTCCAAATTCATAAGTTGAGCCGACACCGCCTGAGCCAGAAACATCAAGCCTATGAGTAGTATTCTTTTTGACATAGCGGTACGCGATTTATACTATCTTCGAAAACGCTTCAAGATGGAAATCTTGAACCTATATATTGCGCATGGGTTTCCTTCGACAAATGTCTGAATTTTATTAGTTTACAGTGTTTACTTTTGTAAACAGCTTTTCTAGAACAAAAATTTGTGGATCTTTGTAAAACAGGTCGGATGATATGAATGGTAATTGTTTAGCGGGGACGGAGGTCGAAAAAACTCTAAATGTTTTAGCCTCTGCGTACGCTAAGTAGCTGATTTAACCTAAAACGGAGACCTCCGTCCCCGTTCTCCAGATATTTCTTTCACGACGGCATCGACCCGCAAAAGCTTGATCCACATTCGCTCTGAGTTTAGAAAAAAATATCCAACAATAGAAAGTACTATGGTCAATACGCCCATAGATAAAACAATTAGCCCTCGTGCCTCCATTGATATCGGAGTGATCATCACAATCCCAAACGTCGTCAGAACAATCCCATTGATAAAAAGAGAGATAAAAAAGACGATCCCAAAAACAAACTTAGCCGTTTTATAAAAATGAGATGCTGCTTCTAAGTAAGTTTTAACAACAAGGTATCTCAGCTGGCCTATCCTGTACGATAATACCCAGCTGAAGATAGCTTTTATCATTTCCTTCTAGCCAAGAAATAACCTAGAATCAAACCCGAGACACCAACACCTGCAATATAACTCCAGGGTCGTGAATTGACATGGCGATTCAAGGCTTTAGAGGCTTCTTTGCCTCTTACAGTTATTTCTTTTTTTGCTTCTTCTGCTAATGTCGACAACTGCCCGGCAGAATCTGTAATTGCATTCATAACATTTGGTCCAATTGTTTCTTTTGCTACCGACAATGCATCGTTAAAGCTGTGGATAGAATCGGCTTTTCCATCACTTTTATTCATGTTTTTTTCCATTTTAGAATTCCCTTCGATAAAAAGTTTAGTTTAGGATTTGATTATAAACATGAGTGAGTGGTTGCGAACCTACAATTAGTTAGGCCGAATGACATTAAATCTTGGTTGCCGTCTCGAGTTCATCATTTTCGTTTGTATGTCTTTATGTTTGGTGTCACCTGGCGGCTTTCCTTTAGATGATTCCTTCGAATATCATTTCGTTTATTGCAAAATAGTAGGACTATTGTTTTGGGTCGTGGCATGCTGCCAAGCAAATCTTGGCAGCATTTTACTTTAGGGCCAGGCTAGTGACCATTCGTGTTTTCACCTTTATGCCTTTTATTTATTTTACCAATTGAACACCGCAGAAATGTTTGCAAAATCTAAAACCGTGGCATTTTCCTTAAAGTAATAAGCAACATCAAAGCTATACTTGAGACCAAGCCCCGCAATACCAGCATTCCACATCAGTCCCAATCCACCGCGTGCACCATAGTCATTTCCATTATTTAAAAGAATAGGCGCATCCGCTCGAATATAAGGTTCAAATGTTTTGCCGGGAATTGGGTAAAAGCCAAAACCAGGTGCAATATAGATGGGATTCTTGGTGAAACCCTTGTCTTCTACTCCGATGATACCCTGTGCTCCAAACGTCACATAAGGTGATGCATAAACATCTGCACTCACGCCGAAGAGGGTCGCACTGCGCCCGCTAGGTGAGTCTACGCGATAGGGCAGCACAAGACCAGCTCCGAGCTGAATACTCCTTTGGGACATATCGTGACCATGCACATCGGTCGTATCGTTATTAGACTGTGCAAATGCCAAGACACTTGCACAAAGAATGGTTAATGTAGTTATTTTTTTCATATTTTTTTCCCTTCAAATTATTATTTTGATGAAGATGACTTAGTTTCTTTTGGGATTTCCAACCGTCATCTGATTTTTGACATTCTTGACGCCATAAACATCATAGCTAAGTTTAGAAACCAGCTGCTTTTCTGCCTTATTTTTAGCTATACCGTGCAACGTGACCACACCATTAGTTGTCTTGACTTTGGTATTCACAGCGCTTGTTGAGCGATGGGAAAACAATGCCACTTTCACCTGGCCCGTAATAGAAGCGTCGTCTATTTTTTCATCTTTTGATCGATAGACAGCTTTCTTGTTTTTGGTGTGCGCCTTTTCGACGGTCATTTCATTTCTGATTTCTTTCGCTCCGTCGACATCTTTGGCATACTCACTCGTCAGATCTTTTTGAGCCTGACTCATAGCTTCTCCTTTGAGAGTTACAACACCATTGTTGGTGCTCACCTGTGTGTCTCGAGCCCTTACTTGTCGATGAAACATAAGATTCGTCTTCACTTTCGTCGTGATCCAAGCATCTGAAAGCTCAGTTGGACGTTCTCCTACGACCTTTAATTGATCATCGACGCTACGTACTTTTGGAAGACTCATGATCGTTTCCTTAGCCAACGACTTATGAGACTCTTCAGATACAGTTCCCGTTAAAGTAACTTTACCTTCCTTAGATTCAATGTGAATATCGTCATCACTGAGATAATTTCTAAATACATATGATTCTTTAGCAGATGTTTTGATATGATCATCTGTGACCGTCGCATTTAAATCCGAACAGTTTGACAAGACACTAAAAACACCTACTGCCAGTAATATGGAATATACATTTTTCATTTGTCATTTCTCCTTTGTTTGTTTTTGAACATCAATTTTCATCAGTTCAAGACCTGCAAGATAGTCTCCACTAAGTCACTTCACACCTACATTCGGATAGGTGCTAAACCGGATATTTCAAAATAGATTGCCACCAGAAGGAGATATTTATGTTATGGACGATTTTTACAGTTTTATTGGTGCTTTGGGCTTTAGGCATGACCACATCTTATACAATGGGAGGATTCATCCACCTATTGCTTGTGTTTGCCGTTGTGACCGTACTGATTCGTGTCATTCAGGGTAGACGAGTGATCTGATCAACCTACCCATCGATTGAGATCATTAAACATTCAAATACGTTTAATGACGGTGCCTTGCTGGCTCTCTATAGTAAATTAAATATAGGTTGAAACACCAAAGCAAATTTTGGAAGTTGCCTACTGGCTCCGTCGCTACACTCCAAGTCGCCATACGTCAATCTTCCAAAATTTAAGCAGT
>JAGRAY010000038.1 GCA_020434375.1 Bdellovibrionales bacterium
CGTAAAATGTTTGTGCGATGTCGTCTTTGATTTTATTAAGAATCACAGTTCCAGACTCTTGAAGGTCCATTTTTTTATCGAGAATACGTTGAGTCCTGAAAGTTCCAAAAAGAGCCGTATAAGAAAGCACCCCGATGACAGCCAAAATGAGGCTGGCGATCAATACTTCCAGAATAGTAAAACCACGGTTCATGGCTTGGCCCCCAGAGCACCGACGATACCCATGATTTTATTATTTGTATCGTTGGCTAAAAGATGGGTGGCAAGGTCAAAGCTACGCAGGGACTCTCCTTCACCCCATAGTATTTCGACATGAAGCTCCAATAGAGCCTCACTCCACGCCTTGCCAATCATTTGTAATGGGCCTGCCATAGCTTCGCTGGACTCAGGAACTTCGGACCCTTCTGAAGTCTCCGATCCCACGTTCATAAGAGCCTCAAAATTGGGCTGTGGCACAGGCTGTTTCCAGTATCTCCATCGGTAGGTCGGAAACATTTCTTGATCAAATTCTCCTTGTTCCTCGTCTTTGAGAGCTACAAACCCTTTTTTTTCCGCCAGCGTTGTAAGTTCTGACATTTTTGCTGTGGCTAGAGTTGTAGCAATGTCCCAGTCCTTTGCTTTTTGAGCTAACGTAATGGTTTGAGTCTCATTTTTCATCAGTGCGATCAGTGACATCGACAAAATCACCATTGCAAACATGACTTCTAGCAATGAAAACCCTTTTGTTTGCGTATATTTCACAATCTAGGCATCTCCCGGCTGAACCTCGCCTTTTTCAATACGAACTTTGCCGCCAATGGCAGACAGAACAACACTGTAAACATCCTCTGTATCGTTGGTTACGTAAATGATTGCAGGTGACGTAAAGCCGTTAGGGTTAAAATCAATATAAGATAGTTGATCAGTGACAAGTTTGTCGTCCTTTAATAGATACACACCTTTAATGCGAACACCTTTAGGAAGTGTCTCAGGTTGCAAGTCTTCACTTTCAAGCCGTTCGAACTGAGATGGAAGACTTTTCCCTGATCTTTCGTCTTCGAGGCGTTTTTCAATTTTAGCTATTGCATCGTCAATATCTGTGTCTCCATTCCACAAGGGTTCAACAGGCGAATTCATGAATTGCTCGGCAAAGAGTTGACTTTTTTCGGCGTCAAAACTTACACGAATTCTCTCGTGTCTCATTACAGAGCGTTCGTAGGCTGCACGAAAATAGGCAGCCACACGAGTCGCACCTGTTTTTAGGTTGATACGAAAAACCGAATTGATCTTTGGAATCGAGACCCGAGCAATGAGAGCCATAATAAACATGGCAAAAACGAGTTCGATTAAAGTAAAACCAAAGCCCTTTCGATTTTTTCGTATCCTTTTTTGTATCATTGATAAAAGGTTGATCTATCCTTCACTTTTCCAATTGGTGACGTCGTCAGAAGTACCCTCTTCACCATCTGGGCCGTTGGACCAAAGGTCGTAGGAGTGTGCATTATGCGTTCCAGGTCTCGCGTAATTAAATTCTTTATCCCATGGATCCGAAGGAATTTCCTTTTTTTCAAGAAATCCTTCAGGAGGAAAACCACGGCAAGTTCGGCTTGTAGGTTCTGAGATAAGTTCTTCTAGAGTGCTTGGATAAAACCCGCACTCGAGTTGAAAGGTCTTAATTGCAGTTTCGAGCGTATTAATATTGGTTTCGGCAGCCTGTTTTTTTGCACGATTGACATAGCCGACGACGCTAACGGTTGCAACACCCGCCAAAAGTCCCATAATGATCATGGCAGCAACCAATTCAATGATGCTAAAGCCACTGTTTGTTTTTTTTCGATTTTTACGTCTCATATGAATCATATCAATATCTCCCTATAATTTAATTACTTCAATGCTTGACCCATATTTAAAATGGGTAGCATGACACTAAAAACAACAAATCCTATAACGATGGCCATCGCGACAATCATCAAAGGTTCAATTAAAGATGTGAGCGTCGAGATTTTTGCTTCAAGTTGGTTGTTATAAGTTTGCGCAACCTTCCCGAGCATTGACTCAACTTCCCCCGTTTTTTCACCCACAGCAATCATATGAACCACCATGGGCGGAAATTCTCCCGAACGTCTCAATGGTTCTGATATAGAATCCCCCTCAGAAACATTGTTTCGAACATTTTGAACGACCTTTGTCAAGACTTCGTTCTCTAAAACGTTTTTTACAATATCAAGTGCAGCTAGAATTGGAACACCGCTGGACAACAAGGTCGAGAGCGTGCTTGCAAATCTTGTAATGGCCACCATTTGGAACATGCCTCCAAAAATAGGCATTCTAAGTAGAAAACGATGGTAGTTGTACTTTCCATTTTTTGTTTTTAAATAGGCACGAATAGACAAAAAAGAAATCACAATGATCGACAATCCAATGTACCAATATGAGGTAAAGACTTTGCTTATTCCAATCATGATTTGAGTTGGAACCGGCAAGGCTTGTTTCAAGTCTTTATAAAGAGTCACGATTTTAGGAATAATGAACGTAAAAATAATCAATAGAGCAACAATACCAACAATGACCATAATCGACGGATAAGCCATCGCAGATAGTACCTTGCCCTTCAGTTTAGATTGGTTTTCAATGTAATCAGCCAAGCGATCTAAAACTGTTTCGAGTGCACCTGAACTTTCTCCAGCATGGATCATATTGATATAAAGATCCGAAAAAACTTTGGCGTGAGGTTTCATGGCCGATGCCATGGTGCTACCTTCGTTTACCTTTTCTCGAATTTCAGAAAGGATTTTTTTAAGTTTCACATTTTCAACTTGCTCAGTCAGAGCTGTTAACGACTCAACCAGCGGTATGCCGGCTCCTACTAGCGTTGATAGTTGCCTAGTCATCACGGCAAGTTCCTGAACAGATACTTTTTTTGAAAACCGAATATTTCCGGGAACGGAGTCTCCCTCGCTGCTTTGCGCTTCTTGAATTTCAGTTATATAAAGGCCATCTCGTTTAAGCTTTGTTTTGGCTTCTGTAGGATTGGTAGCGTTCACCACGCCTTTTACAGTTTTACCAGTTGTATTGAGAGCTTTGTATTCGTAGATCGGCATTAGTCAAAACCCAACTCTTCTTGCGTAATGCGCAAGACTTCTTCAATCGTTGTTGCACCTTCCAAAACTTTGTTGGCTCCATCTTGCCTAAGCGTTAGCATGCCTAATTCGACGGCAGCTTTTTTAATTGTATTTCCATCGGCGGCCTTCAAGATAAGTCCTCGAAGTGTTTCGTCAATAGGCATGAGTTCGTAAATTCCCAAACGCCCACGATAGCCTGTTTGCGAACACGTCGAACAACCCTTTGCTCGGTAAATCACAACGCGTTGAGCTTGCTCTGTCGTTATGCCAATTTCTGTGAGTTCTTGAGGTGTAGGCTTGTAGGGTTCTCTACAATCTTTACAAACTCTTCGGGCGAGTCTTTGGGCCATCACAGCAACCAAGGAAGAAGACACAAGAAATGGCTCGACGCCCATGTCGATCAAACGTGTGACAGTACTTGGTGCATCGTTAGTATGTAACGTTGAAAACACTAAGTGACCCGTTAAGCTGGCTTGAATAGCGATTTCAGCCGTTTCTAAATCTCGAATTTCTCCTACCATGATCACATCAGGATCTTGACGAAGAATCGATCTTAAGCCACTTGCGAATGTTAAATTGACCTTTTGATTTACTTGAATCTGACCTATGCCAGCCAGCTGAATTTCGACTGGATCTTCCACTGTAATGATATTGAGTTCACGTGAATTAATTCGAGATATGCATGCGTAGAGCGTAGTGGTTTTACCAGATCCTGTGGGTCCAGTAACCAGGAATATACCGTGATTCAAGTTGATAATTTTTTTAATATGCTCTTGTTGAGTAGCGTCAAAGCCTAAATCTTTGATATCTAAAACCACATTTGAGGTATCTAAAAGACGCATGACGATGCGTTCCCCATAAGTGGTTGGCAATGTCGAAACGCGGATATCGACGTCGCGTCCACCAATTCGAATTCGAATACGACCATCTTGTGGAATTCTTTTCTCGGCGATATCTAGCTGAGCCATAATCTTTATTCTAGAGCTAATCGAATTTTGTGCTTTTTTAGGAGGTTTCATTACTTCAAACAAAACACCGTCAATTCTGAGTCTAACCGACAGATCTTTTTCACCCGGCTCAATGTGAATATCACTTGCCCTGTCTTTAACCGCTTGAAAAAGTAAAGCATTGACAAGGCGTATGATAGGCGCTTCGTCTTCGCTTTCAAGAAGGTCTTGTGTCTCAATAAGATTCATGTTCTCAAGATTTTGAGCTTCTAAATCTTCCATTAAATCTTGATTGAGATTTTCGTTTGCGCGAGTTGCTTGGTTATAAACCCGATTAATCGCATCGATGATTTCACTTTTTGGAGCCAAAACAGCTTTAATATCTGACTTTAATAAAATTTTTAGATCATCGATGGCTGAAAGAGCTTTACGACTAGATATGGCTACAGTGTAGTTTCGGCCTTTCTTTTCAATGGGTACTAGAATAAAGCGTTTTGCAAAGTTAATTGGAATTTTTGCGACAAGCGAAGTGTCAAGATCGGCTCTCAGGTTTTTTAAATCGCCCAGTGGTACGTTGAGTTGAATAGCTAAGGCCTGCAATATTTGAGCCTCGGTGGTCCATTTTTTCTTAAGTAGCGTTTCAATCAGTGTATCTTCATCACCACCTTGTTCTTGTTTGATAGCTAAGGCTTCTGCAAGATGTTCTGGTTTAAGGGAGGCAGATTGCAAAAGAATCTTACCAATATCTTGCCCATAGAGGTGTCTATATTTTGTAAGGTCTAAAGTTTTTGATGGCTCAGCGTCTTCACCCGAAATCGCTCGCACGATTTCAGTGAGTTCGTCTTTTTCTTTGGGAGATGTACTCATGGTGACGTAACCTCTGCACTATTATTGTTTGAAGTATTGTCAGGGATGGGCGTTGGAGTGCTTGTTGGTTCGGGCTTAGGTGTTTCTTCTGGAAGTGTCATTTCAATGGGAGGTTCTGGTTGGTTTGGTTTTAAGGTTTCCTCACTTTGGGTACTATCAGACGATTCTTGAATTGGCGAAG
Source organism: Bdellovibrionales bacterium (assembly GCA_020434375.1). GTDB lineage: Bacteria > Bdellovibrionota_G > JALEGL01 > JALEGL01 > JAGRAY01 > JAGRAY01. The sequence goes on from JAGRAY010000038.1 coordinate 5,097, forward strand.
GCACCGGAGCATCGGGAGTTTCATCCTGAAAAAATTGAGCATTGGGGCTGTCTTTTGGCGTGCTGTCTTTTTGTTTTTGAGGAACTTTTAAATCGCGATCAAGTTCATACGATTTAAGGCCAGGATGTTCTTTAATTCCGTTAATTCGATTGAAACGCATACGCTCTTCATTTTTTCGAATCGAAACTCTTTCCATGTCTTCGGGGTAGCGAATGATATGAGGCGTGATAAAAATAACCAAGCTTGTTTTTCGTTTGGTTTTAGATTTACTCTTAAATAACCACCCTAGTAGCGGTATATCTCCTAAAATAGGGACCTTACTTGTTGATTCTTGAATTCGATCGTTGATCAGGCCGCCCACAGTGACCGTTTGTCCATCTTTAACAAGCACGGTGGTTTGTGCTGATCGTTTAGACGTTGTGGGTCCAAAGGTATTTACGTCGGGTCCCGATACGAGATCTTGACTCTCTTGAAAGATCTTTAACGTGAGTTCGTCTGAAGAATTAATTTGAGGTGTAAGGCGAAGTGTAATGGCTACGTTTTCACGTTGGATTTGATTGATGGGCTGATTGTTAACGTCACGTCCTTGAGCCGTAATAAACGGAACAACTTGGCCAACGACGATTTCCGCCTCCGTGTTATCTTGAGTTAAGATATTGGGCGTTGATAGAACATTTACGGTTCCATTTGTTTGGAGAGCTTTGAAGAAACCTCCAAAAATAGGAATACTGAGGCTTTCGCCACCAGCCAACGGAATGTCAATGGTTCTCCCTTGAAATCCGACCGCAAGACCTTGCAAGGACGTGGGATCGGTCGGAAGAAAAACAGAGCTCGTCGAACCAAAGGTAGTTGCACCAAAAACTTTACTACCACTGATGGTGCCTGCAAGATTAGAGGCTGTTCCAAGCTCGGAAGCTTTGTCAATATCGACTTCTAGAATCATGGCTTCTACGAACGCCTGAGGTCTTCGAATATCGAGTTTATTAATCACAGGCAAAAGAGATTCATAATCTGAAGGGGAAGCCGTGATAATCAATGAGTTTGTATATGGATCGGCATTGATTTTGGTTTCTTCTCCGAGTAGGGGTGTTCCTCCTTGGCCGCCAATAACAACCGTCGGGGAATTTGGTGGTGGTGTTCCGCCCGGTGTAAACATGTTTGAATTTCGATTTCCACGGTTTGACGAAGATGATTTGGCGGGTGTAATGCCACTCAATATACCAGAAAGCTCTGTTGCATCTGCATACTGAAGGTAGTGAACATGGATTCTTCCCTTCGCAGCATCCTCGAGAATAGTGCGGTCAATTTGACTAACGAGTTCTTGAACCCGACGAAAACCCTCTTCGTTGGCCACTACAATAATAGAATTCGTTCGTTCATCAGGAATCACTTTTGAAATAAACTTTGCGTTATTATCAGTTGATACATTGGGATTAGGTACTGTTGGTGTTCTTTGCGAACTAAGCTCAAATATTTTCATGACTTTGTCAGCGGTATCACTGGCAGGCGCGTATTGAAGTTTAATGACGTGAATTCCTTCTTGAAAGCCCTTTTGGTCAAGTTTTTTAATAATGGTGAGGATTCTTCGAATGTTTGCAATGCTATCGGTAATAATTAACGTATTGGTTGCGGGATATGCAATAAGATCTCCGTTTTTTGAGACCAAACCTCGAAGTGACTTTGACATTTCGTTGGCATCTGTATGTTGGATAGGAATGATTCGTGTGACGAATTCATCATAGCTTCCAGTAGCCGAGCTGCTAGGCAAAGGTTGAGTTTTCATGTCTCGTATGGGAACTATCTTGTAGAGATTTCCCACTTTAATGACGGTGAGGTCTTTGACTTCCAGTGCTGAAATAAAAGCACGATAAGCTTCGTTAATAGATACGGGCTTTGGTGACACCAGTGTAATTTTACCTCGAACTTTTTCATCAAAAATAAAATTGCGCTTCGTAACTTCGCTGATGGATTTGACGATTTCAGAAATCTCTACATTTACAAAATCAAGATGCACGCGTCCTTTTGCATCTTTCTTTATGTAGCTATCTTCATAGGTGTTTGACTTACTCGTAGGGCGAACAAGTTTTTGAGAGGATGACGGTGCGCTGGTTTCTACTTTTGTGTTTGATGTGTCTGTTGGTGTGACAGATGGTTCCGAAGGCTGGGTGTTCGAAGTTTCAGTTTCTAAACTTTCCGGGCTTCCTATTTCGGGAGCTGTGGTTGATTCTGTATCTTGCGTGTGACCTAATACATAACCGGACAATAAAAAAACCAAGAACAGGCGTTTAACAGTGTACCTCATGCAGAATCCTTTCATCATTGGATATCGATTGACAGCGACTTACTCGCGCCCCCCCGAGTCATATCAATAGAAATCGAACTTTCACTTTTAAGAAGTTGGAGCATAGGCAATGCTTTTTCAATGCTATCTACCGAGGTTCCATTAATTTTATGAATGACATCCCCGTTTTTAAGTCCCAATTGCTCAAAAATACTGTTTTTTCGAATGGCAGCGACTTTGAATCCATTTACTTTTCCATCGGGGCCTACATTTGGAAACATACGGGCATCTTGAATAATCTTATTTAGATCCGAAAGCGTTGCATCTACTTTAGAACGTGTAACGGTCACTTTATCGCCTCTTACGCTAATGCCGGACGAAGGTGGAGGTGAGGTGCTAATACTGCCGCTGCCTGAATAAATGGTAGGCAGCTTATCAACTTCAATATATTCGCGGCGACCTTTTCTGGTAAAAAAAACACGATTTCGCGCAATTTCGTAAATGCGAGCTTCGTCATGAAGGGTATCGCCCACGCGATAGTTTTCGGAGTCTCCGCCTCCAGAGGGAGAAATAGTTGCAAACGACATTTCCGGATTTGTAAAAACCATAGTACCTAAGAGCGCCACGTTGAGATCGCTTTTGATGGGCGCGGCATCGGGGTCAATATCTTCTTCAATTGGAATTTCTTCAAGACAAGCAGTTCTTTTCATGGAATCAAAGATATTACGTTCGCAAATCCCCAAGTAATAAGAAACGCTTTTAGGGCCAAAAGCAGCTAACGTTGGTCGGGTTCTCGACATACCCACCTTGATACTGGCGCTCGCCGTTTTGGGTTTTGGAATAAGCATGCCAATAATTTGGGCAGCAATACCAGAGAGAATCCAAGAGACAATAATGGTTCCTACAATATTGGTAATTGGTCGGTACTTCTCAATGAGAACATCCAAAAACTTTGAGGTGTTAAACTGCATTCAACCTTACATATGGGCAAATTCTATGCCACACACGAGACACAACTAAAAATATAAGTTCCCTAAGTTATTAAAAATAAAGTAATTTTAGAGCCTGTTTTTGTCGAAGATTTTGGCATCACAGAGCGATGCCAAATTGTCATGCTCAAACTGTTAAATTGTCAAAATGACAATACCACTCGTTTGCACCAATGGAATATGTCATGAGTTTTTAGACCTGCCCATTACTTAGCGAATAATAGGTAGCATAAAATTTGATAGATGGAGCGTTTATCCAAAACTTAGAGAGCATCTTGATTTATGTACGCCGTTGACTTTGTATCTATAAGCCGCCAATTTTGATGATTACTATGCGACCTCCGTCCCCATTTGCATATCTAAAACATCGCATTGCCTTTGGACTTTGGTGTGCTAATCGCTGCGTCACAGTGAACGCTGCTGGCAACTCCATCACCTGCCATATCAGAACAATCAATTTGGCAGTCGGTCATTCGTTCTTCATCACAGCCAACCGAACCTATGCTAGTGCCGTCGGCACGACAGTCACATGTGATGTTTGCCATACCGTTTGTGGCCAAAGTGTTAAAATCTACCACTTTTTTGTTTTGAATGATGTTGTTGCTGCCACAACCTAAAACATAAGCGATACTTAAAATTGTAATATATTTTTTTTGTTTCATGCTCTGCAATAGAGCAATACCAATACCAATAAGCTTATCAGCTAAATCAATAACTTAGCTCACATGATCACACGAAACTATGAATATTATTCGTAGTGATAGAGGTTTTTTGGTAACTAAGGTTCCAGTTTTCGGTAGATGGTTCGGGGAGCGATGCCTAGGAGTTTGGCGGCGAGTGTTTTGTCGCCGTCTGTTTTTTTGAGGGTTTCTCGAATTAAAATATTTTCTACTTCTTCGAGCGGCATACCCAAAGGGATTTTGATTTCGTCTCCTTCCATTTGAGGTGATTGACGAATATTTTGTGGAAGCAGATCGCTGGTCAGTATTTTATCTTTAGTTAAGACCACCGCACGTTCAACGGTATTTTCAACCTCACGAATGTTTCCGGGCCATGAATAAGTGGTTAGATAAGACATGGCTTCTGTATCAAAACCTGTAACCGCTTTATGGTTTTTTTCAGAATAAATTCTAATAAAATGATCGAGTAAGATCGGAATATCTTCTCGTCGGGATCTAAGAGGAGGCAATGTGATTGTAATGACATTGAGGCGGTAGAAAAGATCTTCTCTAAAGGTCTTTTCTTTAACAGCCTCTTCGAGGTTTCGATTCGAAGCAGCAATAATTCGAACGTCGCAATGAATTGATGCGTTGGATCCAAGGCGTTGAAACTCGCCCTCTTGAAGCACGCGAAGGAGTTTGACCTGCACAGCCAATGAAATTTCTCCGATTTCATCGAGGAATAGAGTGCCGCGATGTGCGTGTTCAAAGCGTCCTTCCTTGCGTTGAGTTGCTCCTGTAAAAGCACCTTTTTCGTAACCAAATAGTTCAGCTTCTAAAAGTGTTTCTGGCAAGGCCGCACAGCTGACTTTTAAAAAAGGTTCTCTAGCTCTTGGGCTTGATTGGTGAATGGCCTCTGCGACGAGTTCTTTGCCGGTACCACTTTCACCTTGAATAAGAATCGTCGATGAACTACTTGAAACCTGGGAGATCATATCTAGCACATGTCGAATGGCAGGCGACTGACCAATGATTCCTTTTTGAGACTCATATTGCTTGAGAGCTTCTTTAAGTCGTGTGTTTTCTCTCACGAGCGACCTTCGCTCAAGGCTTTTTTCAATAGTGCGCAGTAAAGTGGCCTTCTTAAAAGGTTTTGCCAAGAAGTCGTAAGCGCCCTCTTTGATGGCCTCAACAGCCGTTTCAATGGTGCCGTGAGCGGTCATAATAATTACATCGACTTCCGGACGAATGAGCCGAGCGGATTTCAAAACGTCCATACCATCCATTAAAGGCATTTTAAGATCACTTAAAATGAGGTCAATATCACTTTTGCGAAGGATATCGAGCGCTTCGTGTCCATTTGTGGCTGAAAGTACAAGGTAGCCACTTTGCTCCAGAATTAATGTGACAGAATGCCGATTGGCTTCATCATCTTCGACTAATAGAATCGTTCTCACATCTTCGTTCATACCTGAATTCTGATCATTTCAATAAATTTCCCCGGATTTTTGCCCATGGTATTTACCGGCAAGCAAATTCAATTTCTTGATCACTCGATAGACTAGAACACACATCTTGGTAGACACCAAAGAATATTGGTTCATAGGTTGATGCGGTATACGCAGATACCGTACAACTCGAATCGGCCTTAACACCAATGGCAACAAAAGAGACAAATCGCGTGTTTTCAGGATAACTTCGATTAAGGAGATATTTTGCGGGGTGGCATAAGGTGAATGCATTCATAATGCATTCCTTGCCAGCTTCAATTTCAGAAGGAGAAGATGTGTCGTCAAATGATCCACAGTTGATGCCGTTGGTCAGAATCGAAACATTATAGCTTTGGTATGTATTTATAATCTGAGAGAAGCTATCTTCGGGCTGAAAGCCAAAACCAATGCCTGGGTTACCCACACCCGTGCCGCATCCGGATGCAATCAGAATTCCTAAGAACAATAAAATCCCTTGCTTAATCATCAAAGTCCAAACGGAAAAATTGCAAGCTCAACTGGTAAACAGAATCAAATGGTGTCCGCTTTGAAAAATAGGTATCCATTTCATTGCGAAACGCATGAATTCGTTGGGATGCCTTTACAAGATCCTTTTTGTTTAAGGCGAGCGTAAGAGACGAAAAGCAACGTTCATTTGGTCGTTGCTCATCAAGAGCTGACTTAGCAAGATCGAGGACGGCTTTATGAAAATGCGTGGCAGCTTGTGAAACAATGGTATCAGGTGTTTGAAGACTTTGATTCGTAACTTTGTAAGTGTTTTTGCCTTCAAGGGTAATAAGTTTGAGTTTTAAAAGTAATTCAAGAGCCTCTTTGGCTTGCATGGGCGTGATTCTGTAGTCGAATTTTTTTGCGATCCACTTTGGGGTGGGTAAATCATCCGCAAAAAGAAGTAGTTCTTTAATCGCCAAGGGATACCAACTTGAAAGAACTTCATAGTGTTCCTTTCCAAGCAGTGTTCGTTCATCATGAGACCGAATTAATTCAAGGTTTTTTTGGAAAAAAAGTCGTTCTTCGTCATCTGTAGCTTGATTATAAAAAACCAAGTTTTCAAAATAGTGAGCATCTTGTTCTTGCAAACCAAGGCCTTTTGCAAACTTCTTAACATTTCGATGCGTGAGGTTTCTCTGTCCATCCATGACAAGTTTAAAGTAATTGGGCGAATTAATTCCTGCTTTTTTCGCAAAAAATCGATAGGAATAAGAGGGATTTGCTAATTTTTTTTCTTCGTAGAAATCTTTCAGAAATTGTCGAAAGTTCGTGTACCCGTGGATTTTGCGCACAACGCAATTGTAACTGATGTGACGATCAAATTGGAGTCATAAATCAGATGGCCAGGTCTAAGGCTTAACATTTGTTAAAAGAACGTTGAATTCTCACGTTGTGCCTTCTATTGTCACTCATTTGGAAGGAGGAGTTTCAAAGAGAAGGCACGCTGTAAGCTAACCTGTGAGACTATTCCCACAGGTTAGGGTGTTGGGCTATTGGCGAGTATTGCGATAAAAAAGACAAACAGATCCAGTTTTTTGGGATCTGAGTGACGATTTCATCGCCGAGGTAAACTGTTAAAACTTTAATCATGGTCTATGAAT
>JAGRAY010000039.1 GCA_020434375.1 Bdellovibrionales bacterium
GGTTAGGTGCCATATTGTTTGCAGATCTTAGCGCAAGACGCATCAAAGATGTAAAGTTTCGATGGGAAGATATCTTGAGCTTCGATGGTGAAACCGGGCCTTATCTTCAATACAGTTTAGTCAGAATGAGAAGTATTATGGCGAAGTTCGGAGAAAATGTGCCTACTGTTTTTGATGAAAAGGCGCTATCATCTGAAGAGGAATCTGCCCTGGTGAGATCGTTATCTTTGTTCCCTGTGTATTTAGAAAAAGCAGAGAAGGAAAGAGAGCCCTTTGTTTTGGCTCAATATCTGGTCGAACTGGCCCGAACGTTTAATAAATTCTACACACATCATCGTATACTCGATGCTAAAGAGCCCAAGAAGTCGTCAAGACTTGTTTTAGTCAAAGTTTCATACGATGTCCTTTTTTCAGGACTAAAACTTTTGGGCATTCCTGCTCCAGAAAAAATGTAAAAGCATTTTTAGCGTTTCCAAAGCTGCATCCAAAATAGACCTGAAAATCGCTTGTATGCTGGAAGGGCATCTTCGCTAGCCTGTTTAACCTCACTAATCGAAACAAAAGCATTCGGATTGTGCTTCTTTACCATTTGATCTACTTCAAAAAGTTTCTTTTTTGGTATCACAGTAAAAATAATTTTAACCTGGCCTTTAAGGCCTTGGCCGTCAGATGTTGTGAAGCTGTAATTTGCCTGGTGAAGATTGTCGATCAAATTTGAAGCGTCTTTGCGCGTAATGATTTGAACAACCACTTTTCCTAAAGCCATTTTTCCTTCTAAAAATATGCCAACAAAAGTGCCGGCTGCAAAGCCACCGGCATATGCTATGGCGTTAAAATAGTTGTCTAGATTGTTGACCACCTGGGCAATGGCAAAAACCCAAATAAGCGTTTCCACAAAACCAAGAAGTGTGGCTTTGTATTTGTTTCCGCGCGTTACATAAATCACGCGCAAAGTATCGAGTGTCATGTCGCAAAGTCGGGCTGCAAATATTAAAAAAGGCGTCCAGTCCATTTAAATATTGTTACATACCTTTTGTAAAATGAACATCGTGTTGGGCCTAAAATAGTGAAGCGCTGAAACGATAGACAGCAATTTAAATGTATAAGAGAATCAACAAATGAGCTTTTTCTCAGGATATTGTCGAAGACAATTGCGATTTGCCTTGCCGCTCTTGTTAGCCTTGGTAGTTAGTGACTTTGCTTCTTGCGCCTGGGCATCTGAAGACGACAGAGTTGATTTGGCTTCAGATCGATTAATTTGGACACCCACGGCACTTGCTACGCCTCCACAGAAATTCAGTTTTAGGACTGTCAATCTTGGTTTCTGGCATTTTGGTTTTAAACTTAATGAAAATTGGGACGTTGGGTTTCAAACCATTCCTCCTTTTGGTTTTTTCGCTTTGGGCCCCACAGTTCGTTTTCGCAAAGAAATTCAGCCAGGACTTTCAATAGGAGCGTTCGGAAATGTCGGCGTACTTTATCTTTTTGTTCTCGATAATGAATTTGACAACGTTGACACGACTGCTTTGTATTTTGGAGGTGGACCTCTTGTAAGTGCGGGCAATGGACAGAGAGCATTAAATTTTTCAGTTTTAACGTATGGAGGGCACGCAGCGGGATCAACGGGGTATGTTGTTATTCCGAGTGTGGGTGGCAATCTTCAAGTATCAAATAGCATTAAGTTGAATCTCGAGGTGATGACATTCTTAATGCCACAACAGAAAAGCAATGCTGAGATATGGGCCGTTATGTATGGTATTCGCCTTTTTGGTGGGCATATGCACGGCGATATCGCTTTTCTTGCGCCCGTTGGTTCCGGAGTGGGTTCGCTATATAAGGTTTCTCCACTTGGCATTCCCGTTCTTCAATTTGGCGCGAGTTGGTAGCGAATTCAGATAACACAACCTTACTCACCCAAGTTTCCATGTTTGTTGCCTAGATACCGAAAGTCGATAGACAAAAATAGTATAGCTATCCATCGTTCTAATAGTAGATTGTGTAAAAGCTAGGCTCGCAATTCAAGTGCCTATAAAACATGCGTCCAAAGATGCTAAAAAATTATGACGGACAGCGAACAATTATGGATAGTGTCGACTTGCAAACGCACGCACATCAAGGTTTGTATCCTTCGTCATTTTTTCAAATATGCAATTGTAATCTACATCTTCATTCTCGGTTTCCCCGCGCGACAATGCTTTGACCATGATGAGAACTTTCTCCATATCTGAAATTGCTTTCGAGTTTTGATTCTCTTTGTTGGTAGCCCACCGGCTTCCATACTCTTTAAAATTATCGTAAAGATAGGTTCGCTTTCCTATAATGCGTCGAACCTTTTGTAATTTGGCGAGCTGTTCACCAAAAGCAATTCCCTGCTCGTCTATGCTAGCCTGTTTTTTAGAATACAGGGTTCCAGTACTTACTAAGTTGTGTTCAATCCACAATGCCTTTCTTGTACTTATTCCAGATGCAGAAGAGTAAAATTGCAGCCGATAGGCATGCAGAGCTGTTCCAAAAAAATGATACCAAGCACGATAATTATCACCTCTGAGATCAATATAGTTTTGGACACTATGACCCGACAAAGCATGCACCATACTCCTGCTATCAACAGGTTCACTTAACAGCCTTTGCTCTCCCGTAATATCAAATAAACGAAGTGCCGTCTCACTCGTATTTCTTTGAATAATTCGGGATCGGTTACCGGCTGAGAGAAAATTCCAAGTTAGAAGAAATGCCTCCTCAATACGTCCATCTGCCAAATCGAGCACGTATGCAAAAAGCTCGTGAGGCTTTATCGACAAATAAGAGGAAGATAGAACCTTTGACTTTAGTGACGATGAATATTTGAGGGACCCCTCAAATACAAAAGAAGATCCGTCTCGAAGATGTGTCAATATGTCTTGTTTTTCAAGAATACCGGTATTGTCCTATACAATATTTCTTGTGTGAACTTCAAATAGAATTCTTTCCGCTAAAGCTTTTCCATCTATAAACAAATTTCCATTTACTGGATCAAGATGTTTTCGAAATGCGTTGAAGTCACAAGAGTATGAAATCCCCGACCAATAAGAAAATATGAACGAAACAATTATTGCACTCTTTCTCAGGGATATATTCATCACATCTCCGGGAACTCGAACAAGTCAGCGCCCGATTTTTTTTCGACGTAACGAAGGAAGTGCTCTTTGTGTTGACCTACCAGAGATCCAACGTAAGACCTAGGATCTCCATAGGCTCCCATGTAGGCAAGAAACTCATTTAAAACCAGATACTCATTGGTCACATCGTAGAAATCTCTCATCGCATCTTTTACACTTTGATGCTCTTGAGCCGTCAATACTTCAACCCAATATTTTTTGACTGCATTCCTAATTTTTTCATTGAGAAAATATTGAGCGTGCAAGGTTTCATGACTGACGACATCTAGAAGGTATTCGTTCGTACCGTAGTTATCACGAAGGTCCGAAAATGCCGTAATCACAGCAAAACCTTGCTCGACAATTTGAGAATCGATTTTTTGTAAGACATTGTTATAGAATGCATTCTCATGTGGGTTGAGACCACATTCATCTCTTTGATCCCCGTTATTTCCCCAGTAATCTGCTTGGTTAAAATAATCTAGAATCACAGTACCAGGGATATCGTGGCCCCATATGCCGTCAATATACTCTAAAAAAATATCATCGTCTTTGGGAACTACATTACCAAATGAACAGTACTTACTTCCTTCAGAAAAAATCGATGCTCGCGTAAAAATGAGGTTCTGATCTTTCATTGTGGTCGATAGGCATAGGTATGTATTAATCACGTCTTGATTGCTGATTTTTCGACAATCTGTGGCTCCCAGTGTGGCTCCTTTTTCACGAAGCTCGCTATATCTTCGAGCTACTGAGTCTGAAAAATTGATAATATCATAAAGATCAAGTGGCTCATCGACCAGTCGAATCGATTCCTTATCGAGCGTGGTCTCATGTTCCTGATCAAGATCGCTTTCATTTGTAATTATAGGCGGACCTATCGGCTCGCTTCCCTCTTTTTTCCCCTAGATCAATATTGTCTGGTCGATGTTCAAGAGGTCGACCAGATTCGCCAGGAGGCGGTTGCTCTTCTGGATGCTCGGGCCCAGCATTGGCTTGATTCAATGTTTTATCGGGTGATTGGTTAAGCAGTTCTTTTGGGGGTGGTTCTCCCATGAAAGTCGGAACGTTTTGATTGTTTTGACTTCGATTGGGTGTCGTCGATGGTGGCTCAGTTTTACAGGCCGAACTCAACACAACGATGAATACGCCCAAAAGCCATCTATTGCATCTATTATCATTGACCTGAGTACCGCTCATTTAACACCTTCATATACAATAATGTGGTGTCATGCGTCAATATACACTTTGAGCCAATTGGCTTACACTTTGGATATGATTGCCACGGTCACACCCAATCCCTCCATCGATCAACATGTCTCAATCGAAAAATTGATCAAAGATGATACCCTTCGAGCCAATCGCGTGAGGCGCGATCCGGCGGGTAAAGGCATTAACGTGTCTCGAGTGCTTAAGCGTCTTGGCAAAGAAACCGCCGCTTACGCCATTACCGGAGGATATGCCGGACATATGTTCAAACGCTTTCTTCATCGAGAAGGCGTCAACCTTAAAACATTAGATATTCTTGAAGAAACCCGAATTAACATCATTATTACCGATGAGTCCGATTACACTCAAACACGGATCAGCGTGCCTGGACCTCATGTCACAAACCATCAACAAAAGAAATTTGTAGAACTCATGATGCACCAAGATCCTTTCCCGACATGGTGGGTACTGGGTGGTAGTTTACCCGAAGGCATACCCGATAATTTTTATGCGGAACTCATTGGGTGCATCAACGCTCGCGGAGGCAAATGTATTCTAGATACCGATAACGAGCCCCTTCGCCTAGGAGTCAATGCGAGACCATATATGATTAAGCCCAATCAATATGAACTCTCGCGCCTTGTGGGTCGCGATATTGCTAGTGAAAAAGACATGATTCGAGAAACACGATCTCTTGTAAAAAAAGGAGTATCTATCGTAGCCGTCACGTTGGGAGAAAATGGTTCCTTGATCGTCACCGCCGACAACGCATACCGTCTCACTCCCCCAAAAGTCGAAGCAAAAAGCAAAGTGGGCGCCGGAGATTCTTTTATTGCGGGGGCCGCCATGGGATTTTTGCAAAACTTACCGATCGAAGAGGTGTTTCGTCATGCCGTAGCCGCAGGCACTTCAGCGGTTCTCACCGAAGGTACAGAGCTCGTACACAAAGGAACATACGAAGATCTTCTTGCTCAGATTAAAGTTACTAACATTTAAAACGATTTTCTTGACACAATAATGGGAATCCTTGTATCTCAAACACAAATGATAATGAGTATCAATATTGAAAGTGTAGATGAATAAAGCACTCCGGACTTACGCCCTGTGGATCGGGGTGGATCGGGGGACATCCGACGCAATCGGATTAGCTTGCTTTGTTTTTGTTGGAAATTATTGTTGTGTCAGGCGTATTTTACGAATAGGAAGCAAACATCTGTGTCCGAATCTCATTCTTCGAGGCTTTTTTTGTAAACGGAAGTATCTTTTTTTCAGTGCATGAATTTGAGAAACAACGTTCTCAAAATACGCCTGGCGCTGGTTTTTAAAAATCCGATTGCGTCGGGTGTCCCGCGACTTCGCGACTTCCGCGACTTAGATAATCATTGAATGCGCCCCACGCTCTTATCCTAATTGGTTGGGTTTTTGGCCAGGTTTATTTGGGATCAGGTTCTTCCGGTTCAAAAACAGGATAGCTGGTCCTCGATTCAAAAACATGATACTTGGTGTCACACAAAAAGGGGGATAACTTAAAATGCATCTATTGATTTACATGTTTTTTCTTTTGTTTACTGGACCATTTTTTTTAAGTTGCAGTGGAGGCCAGACTCAATTGATCGATTCGACCGTACGTACAGTCAAACTGAACGAGTCAGCGGACTATGATATCTCGCGAGCGGATTGTAACGAGCAGTCCCTGGAAGCGGCTGGCCTTTCGGTGGTTAGTACCTTTCCGCTGGCGTGCGATCACTATGACTACTGGGGGCAGGATTTATGCGATAGCCGAGCAGAAGCCGCAGGTATGGGGGACCTCAATGTGGAATATTATCGAGAGGATACAGACGAGAACACGGTTTGCGGCTGTCGGTGCAGTGTAAGCTTGTGTGGTACGGATCCAAATCCAGATACGGCTACCCGTTACGATGCCTTCGGCAATGGAGATGACATTCCCTTTCGAATTTACGCGGGCGCTCAATTTTATAGCATGAGCCGAAATATAGATGCACTTTATGCCAACTATGAACTTTGTCAGGATGTTGATTTAGACCTTTTCTATGGAACTACTTCCGATAGCTTTTACTTTTCGATTGGCAGTGAATGGCGTCCATTTACTGGAGATTTCGAAGGAAATTACTATCATGTGTATAACTTTAAATACATTGCCGATCACACGGACCCCAACTACAGCGATCCGACCATTGTACCGGTTCGAGATTTAAGTTCTCCTTCTATTATTTTGCGAAATATGGAAACTAATATTGGTCTGTTCGGAAGAGCGGAATTGGTTCAAATTCAAAACCTTCATTTGAATGATGTAACCATTGATATTGCCAAGGCGCACTATGTGGGAGGTCTTGTGGGTCATGCAAACGAGTCCAAGCTTAAGACCATTTCTACCAGTGGTTTGATCAACTCCGGTGTCAACAAGTTTGGTGCAGGTGGAATTGTAGGAACTTACAGTGGCTCAGCTGAGCGTCTGTGGTCGAGTGCGAAAGTTGTGGGAGACGGCTACGAACATGGGGGCTTAATGGGACATATGTATGGAGGAAGCCTTAAGCGATCTCATGCTACCGGGGATGTATCCAGCAATGGTTTATACACGGGCGGTTTGTTGGGTGGGTCCAGTGGTAATTGTAAAGTGATAGATTCCTATGCCATGGGCGATGTACGTGGTTATGAGTACACGGGCGGTTTGATCGGAAGCGTATCGGGTTGCCAAGTTACGGACTCTTTTGCTACGGGGAATGTACGGGCAGACAAGTACGTGGGTGGGTTAGCTGGATACTTTGGTAACAGTAAAGCCACCCGAACTCACGCAGTCGGAAGTGTCACGGGAGATTTGGATACGGGCGGATTGATTGGATTTGCAGTCACGGGAAAAGTTGAACAGTCCTATGCGACTGGAGCAGTGAGCGGCGCTAAGATCACGGGCGGTTTGATCGCAAGTATGATCGAAGGGACAACGCTCAAGCAGTCCTACGCTACCGGCGATGTCTCTGGAAATGAAGATGTAGGAGGTCTTGTGGGGCACCTTTGGAATTCTTCTTCGATAGATCGCTCCTATGCGACGGGAACAGTTTTAGGAAAAACTCTTGTTGGAGGCCTAGTTTCTAGCATCTGGTACTCTTCGGTTGAACAGTCCTATGCAAGCGGAAATGTTATGGGAGTCGATGCCGTTGGCGGTTTTGCAGGTGCTTCGTGGTTTTCTTCGGTGAGCCAATCCCATGCCACGGGGAAGGTCAGTGGAAGTAATTACGTTGCCGGCTTTGTCTCATCTCTTCAGGAAGGTTCGTTGAAGGATGTATATGCTGCAGGCGACGTAACGGGGCTTAGCGTTGTAGGAGGTCTTGCTGGGACTATTTTTGGAGATGTGGTTATCGAAGGTGGTTTTGTGCGGCAAGAGAAAATCGAGGGGCAAACCGACGTTAATCTAGTGATTGGACAAAGCAATTTTAGTAACACACAAAATATCGTACATTATTGGAGCCCGGTTCAATGTTTGGGATCACCATGTTCGGCGAATGCCAGCGAAGTCGGGCACAACGATCCGAGCTACTTTTTCAGGCAAGCGGATCTTCCACTGAATCAATGGAACTTTGTAAATGTGTGGAATATCAACGAAGGACAAGGTCTGCCCTATTTGGATTTGTAGTTAGTCGTCCGTGAAGAAAGCATATTTAAGCGATTTTCTTAGAAAGTAGGGGATATTTTTTTTCATGAAACCAGTAAAGTCTAAGTGCCAGGCATATGTTACGAAGAGAGGTAAATAGATCAATAGTCAAGCTGCGTATTTGACATGCTTTGCTTGAAAGTAGGCTTTTACTTTTCTGGGGCTTCTTTTTTTAGCTGTGAGAAAAGAAGATATATTTGCAAGCAGTTCTGTTTTAATCAGGGGACAGTCGACGCTATCCAATTTCCTGAGATGCGATACAGTCGGATGTCTCCCGATTTGATAAACTATCGGGAACGGGCAGAAAGTTTTGAATCCACTTCGTTGAAGTCATAATGACCACACCTTTTTGGCAACACGATAGAAGTTTTTTCCCATGATGTTATTTACATCTTCATCTGAGAGCCCTTCTTTTTTCAGAAGTTTTCTAATTTCAACTATCTGGTTTATAGAGGCTATTGAACACTCTTCGCCATCATTCAGCGGATTCACTTGAGGATTTTCTTGAAAAAAACTTTGGCTACTCATGTTGCATTCGGTATCCAATCCTAATCCAACGTGTTCGGGCCCTACTAAATTTGAGACATAAAGAATGTGTTGAACTATTTTTGTAGAGCTACAATCGTTATCGCCCAAAAAGCTTCCTAAACCATTGATACCAATTACGCCTCCTTGCTTAGCGCACGTCATGATTTGTTCATCGGAAATATTTCTAGGATGTTCTTTTAGAGCTTTTGGATTTGAATGGGAAAATATGCAAGGCTTTTCCGATATGTTCATCGCATCAAATGTTGCCCTTTCGGACATATGAGAGAGATCAACCAACATCCCTACTTTATTCATCTCTTTTACGATTTGTTTTCCCAGCTCAGACAATCCTCGACCCTCTCCAAGGCAACCCCCAGAAACTTCATTATCTATGTTGTAGGCGAGCAGAGCTTGATTTACCCCAAGTTTTCTTAAAATTCCGACCATATTCGGATTACTAAGAAACGCATTACTGCCCTCTAAATCGAAACCGATAGCAAGCATATTGCCTGCCATTGCTTTGTGAATGGCATCAACAGAAGTTGCCAGAAGATAATCTGATGGATGAGAGTAAATGTAGTTTGTAAATCCGGCAATAGATGACAGTGTGTCACTCAAACTGGTGAGGTCCATTCCTACATTGACGGATACATAGTTGTAACCAATCCGTCTGTATTCTTCTATACCCTCAAGGCTGGCGTTTTTACCCAATTGAAAGTTTATATGAGCATCCCATGTAATTGGTTTTGCTGCTTCCATACTGGTTCAATACCAGAAACACATATATTCTTGAAATGAATAATAAGCATGTATATATTCTTATTAAGAATATATGTTAAACCTCAACAATGATCAACTTGCCGCATTTACAGTCCTTTGCAGGAGCAGGAGTTTTTCCAAGGCTGCGAAGGAGTTAAATATCACCCAGCCTTCCTTGAGCAAACGTATAGCTGCCTTAGAGGAACAGTTGAATTTGACTCTAATAGAGCGAAGTTCCCGCTCTTTGAATATTACGCGACAGGGAGATCGCTTACTTCAATACACCGACATAATAGCATCCCTAGAAATAGAATTATTTGCCGACCTAGGGCTTGATATTTCAAGTGCATTATCAGGTTCAATAAGGGTAGAAAGTAAATCTACTTTGATTACCCACTTAGTTATTCCATCCTTGTCAAGCTTGATACGCAATCACCCCTACATTTCAATTGACTTCCAAATGAATGATTTCCCCTTTCTATCCAACTCGCTTAAGGAAGGTCGTACTGATATGGCTCTAAATTGGCAGCCCATTGATAGTAACAAATATGAAAACATTGAACTGGGAAAAGAGTCGTATTCCATAGCTATACGAAAGAACACTAGGCCTGACTTCAAAATATTTCTCGATGCCAACCCCGATGACCCCATCACAACTGAATTCTTCAGACAGAAAAAGAAGTCCCTTTCAGGAGTCAAACGTCTTTTTTTAAACAACAATGAGGGAATTATACAAGGTATCAACAGTGGACTTGGAGTAGCGATATTAGAGGATCGCGTTATTGAAAAATATTCTGACTGTTTGACATATTACAAATCTAAAAAAGAAATGATGCTTCCGGTTTATCTTCAGTATAGAAAGCAAAAAGCCCATTCCAAGCTATTAAGAAAGTGTATTGATCTGATCATCTTAGAGGCTAAGCAATACTTTTCTGATTTTAGACCAAAGGAATAAGTTTGAACCGGGGGACAGCTATCCTATTTAGATTTTTGTCCGCCTTATAGAGTTGTTCGCTGTGCGAAGAATAGATCGATAGTGGTCTTAGATATTTAAAGTTAGATTTGGTTTTCAATCATTCAAAAATCAACCAAACAGAGTCCGAAAATGGGATAGCTGTCTCTCGATTAAGAGGTCTTCAACGCTTTAGAGAACGAGAATGTCCCAAATTACCTATAGGATTTTTCACTTATCATGATCGCTTGGAAGATCAGCACGCAGCTCATACAAAAGATGACGCGGCTTCAGGATCCATGCCATCCATTGTAGAAACGGTAGATGCAAGTCACCAATCTCTTAATTCGCATACTCAATCAGAAAATTAACCATGTCATGATCATCAAAAACAAAGGTTTGATTTTCAAATTGAAACAATACCTGATCACAATCGCGACCAACTCTAACGATCAAGTCTTTTTGGCTACTGGTTTTAATGACGATGCCTTGATCAAATAGACCATCACACATTTTAGTGCGGTCATTGTAAAATCGATGTGTTGTGACTGTTTCTACAATCAACTTAGCATCGGATTCATCTAGCTTTTCCTTGTTGTTCCATGAAGTCACATCCTTACTTAAAAGTTCTTCAAAAGATATCAATTGGCTAAGTGTGGTGTATTTTGAAGAATCTCTGGGTTTTTCTAATAGGTCATTGATAAAACGATCTAAAATATAAGCGCCAGGTTCGTATCCACAGGTAAATGTTACATTTTTCCAAAAATGCATCGTTATAATCTGGCAATTTTGATCAATAAGAATTGTCAAGGACATGTCCTCCGAATTTTTCAAGGCTATCGAAACATTTGGCTCAAATCTACACATCTTAGTGACATTTTCTTCTGATGTGTAATTGTTGCGCGTGCCTAAAAGTTTAATCAGCTGATCTACTTCCGCTTGGCTCAATACTCCTGCTGATGTAAAGTGATGCTTGCTCAATCTTTCTATTGCGTTATCGAGTGTTAGTGTTTGTTGCGCAGAGCTTATTCCTAAAACAAAAACTCCGAAAATAAACACCCAAAATTTTATACGAGTCATTTTGTCTCCTTGAAGTTATTCGCCAAAATAAATGATTTTTTGTATTGAACCATCGGGTTCTATAATCGCTTTTATTTCGTTTTTTCCAGGGGTATCGGTACAGCTTTTTGACCAAGGTTTTATAGTCAGAACAAATCTGCTGAAAGAAAGATCAACGCTCGCTAAATCAATTTCTTCAAAAGGGTTGGAACTCGATGACTCATCTGAGGGGTCGATCAGAACTTCTTTCAGACAAAACCTCAGTTGGTTATTTTTATTTTTGCAACGACCCGAGAGTGTCCCGAGCGAATAGACCACATATGGATCGTTTGATAGTCGAACTCTTATTTTACAGGCAAATTCACTTTGGGCCATGGTCTTAAGTTCCCAAAAATTTTCATCCAGAGCGTTCAAATTGAACGTGAGTTTCGCCTTAAAGAATCGTTTTTGTCGATAACGATCAACGACTGTGGTTGCATTTTCTTCTTGAATCGATAACCCCTTGACTTCATCAACAATCTCCGGGTGGTTTTGAGCTACCAAGTTGCTCGCAAGGCCTAAACAAATACTAGCAATAAAGTAAAATAATTTAGAATTCAATTTCCCCCCCCCTCCTTGATTATGGCTTTATTTGTGATATTTCTTATCGAATAATAAATGACATCTCAAGTATTTCTTCAATCTCAGTCTTTATTGAGGCCAGTTTAGTGTTGTTTTAATAATTGTAGAAAGGTCTGAATGCTGAGGG
>JAGRAY010000003.1 GCA_020434375.1 Bdellovibrionales bacterium
TCAACATTCGGAATTTTTTTTGCTTCCTCTTCAAAAACCTCGACAAACATGCGACCAATGGTTTTTCGTTTAAACTCAGGATCCTCTTGGTCTCCTAGGGCTTGGAAAAACTTATCGGAAGCATCTATTGTTTTTAAATTGAGTTTAAAGTGTTGCTTTAAATAACCATCGACCTCTTGCCGTTCATCTTTTCTAAGCAACCCATGATCCACAAAAATGGATGTTAGTTGGTCACCAAGAGCTTCGTTCAATAAAACAGCCACCACGGAAGAATCAACGCCTCCCGAAACGCCGCATATCACGTGTTTTTTTCCAACTCTCTGTTTGATGCTTTCGATTTGTGATTTTAGAAAGTTTTGCATGGTCCAATCTTTTTTGGCGCGGCATATTTCAAAAAGAAAATTCGAAATGATTTTTTCACCGATTGAGGTGTGCGCAACCTCAGGATGAAATTGAACACCATAATAGGGCTTTGATTCATGACGAATCACCGCGTAGGGAGAGTTTGCTGATTCACCAATTACAATAAACTGATTCGCAAGTTTTTCGACGCGATCACCGTGGCTCATCCAAACAGAATAAGCATGATCTGTTGTTAGCCTTTGAAAAAGAGGGTCTTTCTTTTTAAAGACCACGTGAGCATGTCCAAATTCGCGTGCTTTTGCCGAAGCTACGTGTCCTCCCAATTTGTGGATCATTAGTTGGGCACCGTAACAAATGCCCAAAACAGGTTTGTTCCAAGAAATAACTTCATCTGGCAGCCACGGTGCTTCATTTGCGTACACCGACGAGGGCCCTCCAGACAAAACAATGCCTTCAACATCTTGCTGAAGCAGCTTTAAATCTGCGTTATAGGGCAAAATTTCGCAATAGACGTTTTTCTCGCGGATTCTGCGTGCGATCAATTGAGTATACTGTGATCCGTAGTCTAAAATTAGAATCATGACATCGACGGATAATTTGGGGTTTCTTTTACAATAGCAACATCGTGAACATGACTTTCACGAAGGCCTGACTGCGTTATTCTAACAAATTGTACCTTTTGAAGATCGGAAATGTTTTTGGCGCCTGCGTAGCCCATTCCGGCTCGCAAGCCTCCTAATAATTGATGAATCACATTCGAAATAGAGCCTTTGTAAGGAACTCTTCCCTCCACGCCTTCAGGAACAAACTTATAACCTGACCCCATCTCCGATTGAAAATATCGATCGGCAGAACCATCTTTCATGGCTCCAATCGAACCCATGCCTCGATAAGCTTTGTAAGTTCGCCCCTGATAAAGAATTTCTTCTCCGGGCGCTTCGTCGGTTCCCGCAAACAAAGATCCGATCATCACTGTTGATGCTCCCGCACCTAGTGCCTTAACGATATCACCTGAAAATTTGATTCCACCGTCGCCGATCACGGGAATGCCTTGTTTCTGAGCAACTTCAACCACTCTGAGAATGGCGGTAAACTGAGGCACACCAATGCCTGCAACCACACGCGTCGTACAAATAGAGCCCGGACCTATGCCAACTTTGATTGCATCAACTCCCGCATCAATAAGCGCATGGGCCGCTAAGCCCGTTGCGACGTTGCCTGCAATAACGTCAATTTTAGAATGTTTTTTCTTAAGCTTCGATACAAAATCCATCACCAGTTGAGAATGCCCATGTGCTGTATCAACCACAATGGCATCAACGTCTTCAGCAATGAGTGCCTCAGCACGTTCCATTTGTGAATCGCCTGTACCAACGGCTGCAGCGACCCGCAGGCGACCCTTTTCGTCTTTGCATGCTCTTGGAAATTCTGTCGCCTTCTTGATGTCTCGTATTGTAATAAGCCCTTTCAAATTTCCTTCCTGATCTACTACTAAGAGCTTTTCAATACGGTGTTTGTGGAGAAGATCTTTTGACTCTTCCAAAGTCGTGCCCTCGTGAGATGTAATGAGTTTGTCTTTGGTCATCACTTGCGAAACCTTTTGAGTCATGTCTTTTTCAAACTGAAGATCACGATTTGTTAAAATACCTTTGAGTTTGGTACCAACAGTAACAGGAATACCACTAATTTGATGTCGCCTCATAATCTCGATCGCTCGGCTTACGGGTTCTTCGGGAGAAATTGTGATTGGATCTGAAATCATGCCGCTTTCAGATTTTTTAACTTTTTTAACCTCTTGGGCTTGCTTCTCTATCGTAAAGTTTCGATGAATGACGCCCAATCCCCCATGTTGGGCCATGCGAATAGCCATTGCAGCTTCAGTCACCGTATCCATGGCTGCAGATAGAATTGGAATATTTAGTTGAATCTTTTTGGTTAAAACTGTCTCTAAATTGACCTCTTTTGGGAGCACTTTGCTATGTGCTGGCTCAACTAAGACATCATCAAAAGAAAGTGCTTCTTGTATTGTCCGTTCCATACTATGCTTTATCATAGGATGTGAGAGCTGCAAAGGCTCTATTCAAACTAAAGTGGTGAAATTAAGATGCCTTCAGAACTTATAAGAAAAGCCGACGACACACTTTACGAGCACCTTTACCGATTTCGTATTTTCGACTATCTAAATCCTCTCAACCGCCTAGAAGAAAAGGATAAGTTTCTGACCGCCTGGCGAAATGGAGAAACCTATCATCCGGTTTTTGAATACAAGAAACTGCCTGCAAGCTTAGGTAAGATCGAAACCAGCCTTAAAAACCTCAAATTTGACCAATCTGCGCTAGCCAAATTATATGAATCCACACGGGACGAATACCTAAGCGTGATAGGTCTTCTGAGAGTCCGCGGGAAAGAAAACTTTGGTGAAAAAGTGACTGAAGTTTATGGCGCCCCTAAGATCGATGCGATTGAAAAAAACCAAGACATCTTCAAAAAGGAGTCTCGTTTTCAAAGACCTCTTGAAATAGGCATCAAGGCCCTGTCTGAAACGCTTCGCAACAAAATTCGAGAAGAGCGAATTGAAGGATGGGAAATCACTGAAGATCCGTTATGTGTGGATTTTGCAGAGGCCGACGTATCCCATCATAAAATAAGATTACAGACTGGCCTGCTGATTTCCAAGAAAGACATGAGACGTCTTCGGTACCGGCTTATTCAAGTTCATCTTTATCGTGCACAAAATGGAGAACGCCAAACCTACAAAATATTTGGCATTGGTACAGCTGGAGCGTGGGCTACGGAAGAGGCCTTAGCCATGAACTTTGAGAAAACATTATCTCTGGCTGACACTGATATGATTCGAGTTTACGCAGGAAAGTTTTGGGCTTGCGCGTTGGCGCCGGTTCATTCTTTTTATGGTGTTTTCTCAAAACTGGAAACCGAATTTGATTTGGAGACTGCTTATACGCTTACCGAGAGCGTCAAAAGAGGGCTCGCTAACACAGTTCAAACTGGCGGATGGACACGAGATCATACTTGCTTTATCGAGCAGAAAAAGATATCCAATTTGAGTAAGGAAGATTTGCGATTACTTTATACGGGACGGATTTCCTTGCAACAATTAGATTTGGTTAGACATATGATTTCAAAAGAAGAACTGATATCCCCCGCGTTTTTACCCAGGTAGGCAACCCCCATGGATGAAAATTTACTAGAAAAAATTAAACGTTTGCCTTGGGGTGATATTAAAAAGCATATTGCGGCAAAAACACCTTTTGAAGCTATTAGCCCAATGGGATCAATGCTTATAAGAATCAATAAATATGAACCTTTGGTCGCATTAATGCCCCATACAGGCCATCGCGTTCGCGAAGAGATTATTTCAAAAATGTCGATTGAAGAGGAAGATCGACTCAAAGACGAAGATGTTCACCTGCATTCGATTGTAAAAGATTTTCCGGTGCAAATTTTTGGCCTTGACTCAAGATACGAATACGATGTCGATCGATCACGAAGCGACGCAATCTATCTTAAACCTTTCCAGTGTTGGGGAAAGAAAGTGTGGGTTAATCCTCCCTCCAAAGACGAAATTGAACTTTCCCTTCAAAAATACGATGAATTTCAAGAACTCATGGAATACCTCACTGAAGAATTCATGAAAATGCACTCTAAACTCGTGTTCTTAGATTTGCACGGCATTGCCCCCAAAGCGGGAACCAAGATCACCGGCCCTTTCCAAATGGATATCGATACCGCTTTTGTGACTCAGGAAAAAGCCAACAAATCATTGGATGCTTTCACGGCGTCGCTAAAAAATATTGCTCCTACTTTATCTGTAAGAGGTGGAACGAAAGTCGCCGGGTCGTTGGCTAAACATTTAAGCGACAATCCAAAGGCACTGGTTATTTCCTTGGGTATTGGAAGACCCGAACAACCTCAAAATATCCCATCTACGCTTTCTCAAGGTCTTTTAAAGAGTGCCATATCGTCTCTTGAAATTCTATAAAAATGACTGAAAATCCAGCGGTTCGCATTGAAAATCTGGTGAAGATCTACGCTGGTGATGTCAATGCACTTCAAGGCATTTCGTTTAATATTCCGAAAGGAAGTTTCTTTGGTTTACTAGGTGCAAATGGCGCCGGTAAAACAACCACAATAAAAATTTTAACAGGGCTTTGCAACAAGACC
The DNA here is from genome assembly GCA_020434375.1 of Bdellovibrionales bacterium. Classification (GTDB taxonomy): domain Bacteria; phylum Bdellovibrionota_G; class JALEGL01; order JALEGL01; family JAGRAY01; genus JAGRAY01. The sequence continues at coordinate 4,546 of JAGRAY010000003.1, forward strand.
TCAGGAAACGTGGAAGTTTTCGGAAAAAATCTTTCTAAAGAATATTTGGCATGTAGACGACTCATAGGCGTTGCTCCTCAAGAGTTTAATTTCGACAGATTTTTTCCTCTATCTAAAATCTTAGAATTTCAGGGTGGGTATTTTGGATTACCAGCCTCCATAGCTCGAAAACGAGCCGAAGAATTACTCAAGCAATTTGGACTCTGGGAAAAACGACATCAAAAATCTTCAATGCTTTCAGGAGGGATGAAACGCCGCCTTCTTTTGGTGAAGGCATTGATGCATGATCCAGAGATCTTGATTTTAGATGAGCCCACTGCAGGCGTTGACGTAGAACTTAGGCACGAGTTTTGGCGTTTTTTAAAAGAATGGAATCAAAAAGGAAAAACGATTATTTTAACAACGCATTATCTTGAAGAAGCTGAAAAGCTTTGTAGCGAAGTCGCTATTATTCACGAAGGGCGCTTGGTGAAACATGCGCCCACTGGGGACATCCTAAAAGATTATGCGACACTTGAAGAAGCTTTTCTTTCTCAAACTGGAGCCAAACCTTATAAAAGCATGGCTATATGACTGGTTTTTGGACTTTATTTAAAAGAGAATCTCTTCGGTTTTTAACCTTGCCTAATCAAACCCTCCTGCCAAGTGCGATCAATGTTTTTCTCTACGTCATTGTTTTTGGCCATATTATTGGAAGTCAGGTCAAAGAAGTTCAGGGATTTTCGTTTATTGAGTTTGTTTTCCCGGGTTTGGTCATGATGGGCACAACGACATCTGCCTTTCAAAACACTGCAACCACATTGTTTATAGCAAGGTGGGAGCAGTTTATTGATGACTTACTTGTTGCCCCTGTGACTTACTTCCAGATGGTATGTGCATTTACACTATCGGCTGTTTTACGCGGAGTGCTTGTGGGGTTGATTTGTTTTTGCGTTGGATTTTTGTTTGGAGAGTTTACACTCGTGCATCCGTTTTTATTTTTAGTCTCTGTTGTCTCAGCATCTTTTTGCTTTGCTGGCATTGGTCTAATTAATGGCCTCTTTGCGAAACGCTGGGATCATATTGCCGTATTTCAAAATTATATCATCACGCCTTTTGTGTTTTTAGGAGGTGTTTTTTATTCTATGCAAATGCTGCCAGAGTCGATGCAGTGGATGAGTTTCTTGAATCCTCTATTCTACATGGTTTCTATAATTCGATACGCTTGCATTGGTTACGCGGATATACCCTTTTACAAAGGTCTTATGGTAACTTTAACTTTAGGATCATTCTTTTTTTTAATTGCTCTGGAACTTTTTAGGCGTGGTGTAAACCTAAGAACCTAATTTTCTTATGACAGAATCTATCGAGTATATACAGGGGGGCTCATATAAAACGGTTCCTGCGCCTTTTTGGAAACGCACTTTGGCGTTTATCGTAGATATTAGCTATGTCACGCTCATTCAATACATTGTCTTACTATTGCTTTTTCTGTTTGTAGTAGCAATTGTTTTTGTTTTTAGCATGATATTTACAAATGTTTCCTTTGAAGCGACCGCTCAAAAATTGGCTACTCAATGGCAAGATCAAGCGTTTGGTTTGTTTCATTTGGGCATTATCTTACTTATCTTGCTTGCATTTGCTGTGATGTACCTTGTCCTCGCAGGATTTATTCACGGATATTTTATTTACTACGAATATAAACAAAACACGACAAAGGGAAAAAAGCTTTTTGGTTTAAAACTCATCTCGATCAACGGTGCGCCTATTACTTTAAAACAATGCATGATCCGTGAAATGATGCGCTGGATTGAATTGCCACTTATTCTACCTGCGCTCATTAGCATTCTTGCCACAAAAAGACGCCAAAGACTGGGAGACCTTATGGCAGGCACCATGCTGATTTATTCAAAAACAGACGAGAAAAAGGACGAATATCTTTACCTACCAGCTGACGAGTTTTTACAAATGAAAATAAAATGGACTATTCCCAAAATTGATCCTCATGACGCCAATATTTTTTTACAGTTTGCGTATCCAACGTATATCTACCCAAAACAGGACTGGCCATCGCTTGAACTACAAAAATATCATGAGGTTTTAAAACATTACTACGGCGTTACGGACGAACAGCTTTTAAAAAGAGATTTTCTTGAACAAATGCTGCGTTTTCATGCCGAAAATTGCTTGCATGTAACAAATGATCAAGGTTAACTTAAACATAGCTTAAACTTTAAGGAGAATTTTATGGAATACGAACCTGCAGGATTTAGAGCGCGAGCCAACGCAGCTATTGTCGACGGTGTTATTATTACGGTTGCAACATTTCCTATTAGCTTACTATTAGGAATTCTGTGGGCAGTGTTTTCAGGACAAGGAGAAGAACCTGGTAGTTTACTTCAGCTTGTAAACATGGTTATCACCTACGGCATTGTCTTCTTATACTGGGGTTGGTTTTACAAAAACAAAGGAGCCTCGCCGGGTAAGTTAATGTTCAAGCTGAAAGTCGTGAAAACAGATACGGGTAAAAATCTTAGTTATAAAGATACATTTATGAGAGAATTTTTAGCAAAAATTCTTTCTGCCGTTTTGCTGTTTGCTGGATATTTAATGGTCATTTTTCGCAATGATAAAAAAGCACTCCACGATATATTGGTCAACACACAGGTTTTGGCTGTTAAAAAAGCTTGAAACAATCTACACGTGCTTTGGTTGAACGATTTCAATCCTTGGCCGGTGAATTTGACTCTCACTTAAATCAACTAGAAACGCAAGCTGCAAGATCTAGTGCTTTTGAACTAGCTCGCGTCATTCAAATTCATGATGAGCTAACGTCAATGATGCACCATCTTCGTCAATCTAAGTTCATTGATTCAGATTTATTAGTTGATATTGAGGATCGATATTTTTCGTGCACGGCACAAATGCTTGCCCGATCAAATCAGACAAAACGCGTTTTGCCCTTTCGAAAGCGCTATCATCGTGTTTGGAAGCAGCATTTTTCGCTATTTATTTTTACCACTGAACTTTTTGCCTTTTCTTGGATTATAGGGCTTTACCTTGGATGGACAACACCTGAATATGCGAGTCTTTTTTTGTCTCAGGGCCTTATGGAACATATTTTAGAGCGAAATGATTGGTTTGACTCTCTTCGATTCTTTCCTTTATTTGGTGGTATTTCGATCGCCTTAAATAATATTATGGTTTGTATTAAAGTATTTTTCTTTTCTGCGTTTTTGGCCTTAGGTGGTTTGCTGCTTCTAATCTTTAATGGTTTTAATATCGGATTTATTATGACTTATTGTGCGCGCAACGGATTTGGAGACATCCTTACTGAATTTATGGTCACACACGGTATCTTAGAATTAACTTTAATTGTTGCTAGCAGCTTTGCGGGATTAATTATGGCCAAAGAATTTTTTAATCGCGATTTTAAATCTTTTACCCATAGATTTTCAAGTGCAACAAAAGAAGGTTTGACGATTGTTGTTGGCATTATACCCTGGATGATGCTTGCCGCTATTTTTGAAGCTTTTGTTTCACCTTGGCAAGACTTTGGCTTTGGCAGCAAGGTTTTTATTGCAACAACGATTGCCGCTCTGTTTTGGATTTACACCTTAGCGCCAACGGGTGGCATTCTCAACGATGAACGGCGAATCAACCTGACACAGTTTCTTAAAAATCGTGTGCTTAAAACTCGAGCATTTGATAAATCCGTTTCATAGAACCCGTCCAATGTTTTTCATCGATGGCAGCAACAGAGATGTTTTCGTAACGAACCTTTGATGAAAAGCTTCGCTTTTGTTCTTCTAAATAACTCAAGTAAGTGATTCGCTTGGCTGTTTTCATATCAAGGTGAGATGGATCCATGGATCGAAGCTGCGTTTTAAGGTCGAATTCATTCTCGACAAGGTACAAAAAGCAGTATCGATGTTTCATCGGTAAAAATGGCAAAGCTCTAAAAAGCTGCATTTGTGTCGAATATTTAAGCAAATCACTAAACAAATAAACCGTACCTGCCTTCAGTTGATTTAATGCCTGAATCAAACTAGCCCCAAACTGTGTTTCTTCGGTTGTTGCATTGACCAAGTTTTGTTGGAAGAGGATCAAAAGCTCTTCAGCAGAGTACGCACCTTGAAGATGCGTTCGCGCTTCAGATGAAACAGTGGTGAATGAATAGCGGTCTCCTTGCTGAACAATGGCTTCAACTAGCGTCACTGCCGCCGATAAGTAATAATCGATTTTGCTTGAAGAGCCAATAGCACCAACCATAGACCGGCCATGATCCAGTACAATATGATTGTGGTTTTCTTTGTCTGCCTCAAAAACACGAACCATGGGTGTTCCATAGCGTGCTGTTTTTCTAGCATCAATTTGCCTTCTGGAGTCAGTCGATCGATATTCTCTTATCGAATGAAATTGATCTGCGCTATGGCTCTGACGCCTACGAATTTTTTTAGCATTCGAAAGCGTGTGACTACCCAGCATGGTCCAAACCTCTTGCATGGTCATTTCGACATGAGGCGGAAAAACATCAAAACTGGTGTTATTGTGAATAGTCCATTGCACAGAAAACAAACGTACCCAAGAGTTAGTCATGACATGATACGTATCAAAACCGTACCGTCCTAATTTCAAAAGGTCGATAATGAATCGACCACGGTATTGTTTGCTTATAAAAGTTTGCTGAAGTTTTGCAATTTTCGGACGAGCGTTAAAAAATGGCCTGGGTAATAGTTGCACCGACACGCCATGTGACGATTTAAATAAAGTATTAACAGATATCGCAACGGTGGCTTTTTGACGCAAAAAATAACGACGTTGCGTGGTGATCTGGCTAGACTCTAAATTCCAATTTTGAATCTGCAAGTAGTCAAACAGAAGTAAAAACAGAAACCCTACAAACAAGAATAATGAAATCCAAAACAGGCCATTCCAGTAGATAGATGTGAGAAGCAAAAAGTGCACGACCGAAAAACCAATAAAGGCTCTCTCGGTCAAGTAGATTCGTCTTTTAGGTTGGGAAGGGAACTTCACCGATTACAACCTCCAAACACTCTGTTTTCGATTTTTGCTGAATCATCGCCTCTGAAGAAAGTCGAATACGATGAGAAAATACATGGGTTAAAAGCGCTTTAATATCATCGGGGATCACGTAGTCTCGATTTTGCAAATAGGCATAGGCCTTGGAAGCTTTCGCAAGTGCAATGCCCGCCCGAATACTTGGTCCATATTGAATCAATGCGTGATTTCGAAATATTGCCAAAAGTTTAATAATATAGGCTTGAAGTGAACTATCTAAACGAACATGGTTAACGCCATTTCTTAAAACCGCCCAATCAATGTTTGTAGGGCTAATGCTGGCATAGTCAATAGGTAGCTTTCCTTCAAGTGTGAGTGTTAAAATTTTTGCATCTGCTTCTTCGTTTCCATGGGAGATATCAATACACATCAAAAATCGATCCAATTGAACTTCCGGCAGTGCGAACGTGCCTTCGTGATCATTGGGATTTTGTGTGGCAAGAACCATAAAGTCATCACTCAATGGTCTGGTTTCTCCCTCGATAGTTACTTGGCCTTCTTCCATGGCCTCAAGTAAAGCGGACTGTGCCCTTGGAGAAGCTCTATTGATTTCATCGGCAAGTATAAAATCTGAAAAAATTGGGCCTGGTACAAATCGAAAGTCTTTGCCATCGTAAATATGGGATCCCAAAATATCTTGTGGCAATAAATCTGCGGTAAATTGAATGCGTTTAAAGGTTTTGGTCATTTTATGACAAATAAGTTTAGCCAAAGATGTTTTTCCTGTACCAGGAGGTCCCTCAATAAGAATATGTCCTTTTAAAAGATAGGCCAAAATGACCAGATCAATCATATGATGATGATCTACGTACTGCGCTTTGAGATCATCTATTAAAATTTTAAGTGCTGGGTCCATTTGGGGCGTCCTTTCTAGATTTTACTGTTTGACGATAGGAACTTATAAGTTCCTGCATTTTTAATAAAAATGTTTTCTTGGAAAGTTTGTTGGGAGCATGACCCACATTTTGATTTAGGGCTTTTGATACAAGGCTAATAATATTAGGCCAGTTGGCTTTACGTTTAAATAGTGACGACGTAAATACTTCTTCATAGAAAGAAAGATACGAAGGCGTTTGATTTAATTGGGACAAAACGACCGGTGTACGTGGCTTTGAAAAGGCCATATAAATAAACAAGAAAATGACCAAAGAAATGAGTGGCAGCGAAAGCCGATAGTCGCTTAAAAAATCTCCCCATGATTTTTCGGCCATGAATTGATGATAGCCATCAAATAAGATGCGATTGTTTCTTTGCTCAAGAGCAAGGAGCATCTGTTGATTTTCGGGAAACCTCAAAAGCCCGTTTGAAAAAATGGGTAACCCCGCCTGCAAAACAACCTTTCCCTTTCCGTAAGTTTTATCAATTATGTAACAAGCGAGCGTGGCTGAGTTCTCACATCCTTCATGGTCTAAAAAAAGTTGTGAGTACATTGAAATGCGACCAAAAGGTGCATATAAAACTTTTTTTGGATAGTCATTTCTAAAATTTGGATCTTTTTTTATTTGAGTATCAATTTTAAACGCTCTTAAAATATTTTGTAAATGATTGAAATGGTTTTCTTTCAAAAAACTCAAATACAGATGACCACCACGAGCCACAAAATGAACAAGCTGTGAAGTCTCTTTATGAGAAATTGAAAAATTAGGAGAATCAATGATCAAGGCGTCCACAGAATCAAGATGCTTTGGAAACAAAAAAGGCTGCTTAAAAACGGATGCTTTCTCGCCCAAAAATTCAAGTGAAAGAGCCAGGCCAGATCCCGTATGACCGGTAACAGACCTTACTGCATTGAGTTGTCGTTGACTTCCTAGATATTGAAGAAAATATAGAAACGCGACACTCAGTACTAAGACAATTAAAATGCGCCCCTCTTTACTCATCAAACACGAGACTCCTTTAACTTTGATCTCATTTCTTCAAATAAGATCCTTTGGTTTTGGCCCGAAAACATGAGTGGATAAAAAATCGTGTAATCTTCATTAAATGCCATGGCATATTCCTTGGGCGTTGTTGAAGGTGGAATATTTCGAAGAATGAGCATCTGACGCCAAAGCAGTCTTGCAGCGAGCGCGTAATGTCTCTCTCTTATGGCATTGTCAATGACAGTATCTGGCGAGGGTTCGTGGCCCATAGATTTTTGCTTAAGCTTCCATTTACTGGAGCGCTCTCGATTTATGAGATAGAGCCTTGTAAGTCTCCAAATTAAAAGTAACACCAAAATCGCCAAGATACTCAAGCCCAAGTAATAGATCCAATCCCAAGGAATAGGAGGCATCTTAAAGCCTGGGTTTTTGGAAGAGAGATATTTGCCCAGATTACTTAATATTTTGCCAAAAAACTCTGCGATCGGTTTTAAAATAGGATCTAACCAGGAGGATTCGGGTTTGGGCTCTAAAGCGGGCAAAGGAATTGATTGGACTTTAGCGCTCTGCAATATTTCGGCGAGGCGTTGCTCGGGATTCATGGCTCAGATATCATAAGGCGCCAAGCGCAAAAAGGCCACCTTCAAGGGCTATGAATGTAGGATGCTTTTCTCTTGACCTAAAACCAATAATCCATTGTATTAGGCACCGAAGATTCCCCGGTAGCTCAGTCGGTAGAGCAGCTGGCTGTTAACCAGCGGGTCGGCGGTTCGAGTCCGTCCCGGGGAGCCATTTAACACTTGAGGTTGAATTTAACGTTAACCTTTCGAAAAGTTAAACTCACTGCCAACCTAAACCTAGGTTTTTTATTTTTCCGCCCAACGTAGCAATCCTGACAACATTTTCCCGATGACTTGCATTTCAGCTTTCAATTCTTTAGGGGCGCTATAGCTTCCGTTATCCGCTTCTTGCAAAGCGGAACCATAACTTGCCCTGGCCTCTCCTTCGCTAATGATGGGCCGCTATACCCAATACTATTGAATAATTTTTAGCCTTTTTCGTGGTTTCTTATTTTGGAGAAGGAGCTGACTATTTTTTGTGAGGGTCATGACAAACGGCTTCTACGTTGTGACCGTCGGGATCAAGTACAAAAGCACCGTAATAATGCTCATGATATTCTGGTCTCAGACCAGGTTTGCCATTGTCTTTGCCCCCAGCAGCAAGAGCCGCCTTATAAAATTCTTCGACCTTTTCGCGACTGTCTGCTCTGAATGCAATATGAAGTCGCGGTTCATTGCGCAAACCTGCACCAATATAAAAATCAGTTCCCGCTGAATCTCCCCAACCAAAAACCAGACGTCTGCCAAATTCCTTGGGGACTTCCATCAATCTCTTGTATCCAAGAGGTACCAGAGCACTCTCGTAAAAGTACTGACTCTTTTTAAGATCGCTGACGTCAATGGCGATGTGGTCAATCATTGTATTACTTTCCTTAAATGCCTTTTAGAATTCCACCATCGCAAGCTATCGCTTGACCGGTAATATACGATGCTCGCTGTGACGCCAAAAAACACACAAGGTCAGCAAATTCGCTGGGTTGTCCGATCCTTTTTGCCGGAATCTTCTCTTTTAGAATACTGGGATCCCTACCCAAATCTATTAAGCGTTGGGTCGCAATATATCCGGGCAATACAGAATTGATTGTTACGTTGGCCTGCGCTACCTCTTGACTGATAGAATTACATAACCCAAGCAGCCCCGCACGATATGCGTTTGACAACGTTAAATTGAGGATGGATTCTTTTGCGGATACTGACGTGATCATGACCACGCGCCCCCAGTTTTTTGCGATCATTCCGGGCAAAAAGGCACGAATGAAAGCAATGCTACCCATCCATAAATTTTCGAACTCCTGGTGCCATTGCTCGTTTGTAATAGCGAGGAATTCTCCTTGTGGTGGGCCCCCTGAGTTGGTAACCAGAATATCGATAGCTCCATACTTAGATTTAATCATTTCAATGACCTGTTCTCTTTGGCTAGAATCCGTCAAATCGCATAGCTCATATCCATAAGCTCCGGTTTCTGAAATTGCATCACGTAGCTTTTTTTCTGAGCGAGAGCAAATAATGGTTTTAACACCCTCATCTACCAATCGCTTTGCCACGGCGTTTCCGAGCCCAGTGGACGCTCCCAAAACTAACGCTTGCTTTCCTTCGATCTCTAGATTCATGGCTGACATATATCATAAATAAAAAGTGCAAGCAGCGCGAAACTCGTTTACCAGGGAGAGCCATTCAACGATTACTGAACCAACTCTACAGGCTTGGCAACGGGCTTGCTGACACTTTTATGTCAAAACTAACACTTTAGTTATCTGTTTACTTGCTCAATGCTTGTTATATTCGACCTGAGCTTGGTATGAGGCTTGCTATTGTTGTAATTATGAAAACAATAAAAAACAAACACACAATAAATAAACCATTATGGCTAAACATTTTTATAATAGGCATCATTGCTCTTCAAGCAGCGTGTGGCCAGAACTGTCCTGGTGCAAAAGACTGCACTGGAACAGATGAGCTATCAGGAGTTAAAATAGCCCTTGATTATACTGGTAGCTTTTCAGAACCCGCTAATGCTTGCTCCATGTATTCATCGAATATCGGGGTTACAACTCCTGATGGAAAAAATTATTCACAGGGTGATCAATACTTAACCGCTGCAGAAAGTTCAGAAATTGGCGCATTTTTCTCTGATCTACCTGATGTGGTCAACTCAACTGAGGAAGTATACTTATTTATAACGGCATTGGAGACGGCATCACCTAATAAAACCGTTAACTTCCAATTTACCGAAGGCCGACATGGAAGAGTGTTAGGAACTAAGTCCATAGCTGTAACCTGTAAAAGCTAACGCTCAGGCTGTTTGGGGATGAAGTCGGAGTGGCCTTTTAAGCAGAGGTCACTCTACCAACTGGTTCACGAATATTACTTTTTGGCGCTGGGAAAATCTTCGACGTGCAATTCTCCGTTTCGACTCATGTACACGACCTTTCGCCCATTTAAGTACGCATGGTAGTTGGCAATTCCGGCTAACATAATCTGCTTCAAAAACGCTCTATAATCAATGCGTTTATTCTGAATGTCTTCAAGAGCGGAAAGGAGCATGGCTTTAGAATAATCTGCTGCAATCATAGGTCCCTGGAAATCAAAAGATTCAGAATAGATTTCTCCATTTGGCATGTAGAACGTTTTCCTATTTTGATAAAGATCCACTCGATAGGACTCCACTCCAGCACTCATTAACTTCATGATGACCTCAGGGAACGTCATCTCTCCAGATAGACTTTTGGTTGACGTTTCTTCCAATATTGCTTTATTCACCTTCGACCTCGTTTCGTTTAGTTTAGTTTAGTTTGTCGGAAACTCCACCAACTGGTGCGTTTCCACAACTTTCTTTAAAAGACACATTAACTCATTCTGATCAGACTTTTTTAGGCATGAAAAATATTGTCTGTCATTTTCATCCGCGACATCGGCCAATGTTGGCACGAGATCGCGTCCGCGTTTTGTCAGAAATACATCGACGGACCGGCGATCCTGATTTGACGCTCGAGCGTACAATAGCTTCTTTGAGAACAACTTTTTCGTAACCTTTGACACAGCTCCCTTGGTTAGGCCGGTTGCCTGACCAAGGTAACCTATAGATGCAGAGCCATTCTCGTAAAGCGTTCGTAACACTACCCATTCGGCAGCAGAAACATTCCGCTCTTTAAGTTTTCGGATAAAAGCATGCGACACATGATTGGAGACCCGTCTGAGCCAAAACCCTACATGGTCCGTCAAATGTGATGGAGTATGCTTTGCCATTTCCAGATAATAGTTTCCAAGGAAACTATTTGTCAAGAACAATTAGCCGTTGACGTTATGGGATAGATCTACACCCTAGGTTCGAAACTTGTCTACCAAGGGAAGCCATTTCTTTCTAAAAAGACTATTATTCAACAACACGGCTTAACGACTATGACTTTGTTATTTATGTAGTTTGATAATATCTCTCGTGAATTGAATTAATTTACTATTTCTAGCGTTAGTTTCCATCGCCAACACACGATCACCTTGTATTGCTGCGTACTTCATTGATTCGCAAGGGCGATATGATTTGTCTACCACGATAAGTATTTCAAAATTTATAAGGGTAAATATATAGCAATTTTTCCCTTCAAGCTTTGATAAGATTGGGTAAATTATTGCATCGGTCAAATCATTGTAACGCAATAATAAGATTGGGTGTACGAGGTACTCATCATTTTTACTTCTATACAAATCTCTTATCACGGAAAAATAAGGACCTAAAACGTTTCTGTGTTGCTCTTGATTTCTATACAAATGCCATCGAAGCAATATGGAAAAAGCAAACATTCTTAGACCTAGAAATGTTTCAGAAGAGTTGAATAATGTGTATTCATGATGCTTCTCAATGATGTGCATATTTGAATCAAATACTGTTTTTGCGAAATCGTCGTCTTGCTTGAATCTTAACTCGCAATCCTTACAAACGATTTTGGATTTTATGTCACCCTGATTCTTCGAATGTATTCGTTGCTCAGTAACTTTTACATTCTTCCCTATTTCTTTAGTTTTTATAATCATCCACCTTGGGATCACGTGGCTTTCAATGGAAGAACTTAGATCATTTACTTCGCAGATTGGGCACATAGGGTTCAATATAAAACTCAAACCTCGAGTATCTTCATATACTCGCCATAAACAAACACGCGGTTGCGTTTGCGGCCGGTGATTTCTTTTGCGATTTTTAGTTCTATTAATCGCTTCAGTGCGCTAGTAATTGTAGGCACGGTCATCCCGGTGCGTTTTTTGAGGGCCTTGATGGTAACGATCGGCTTCTTCGTAAGCTCTTCGTGAACCTGAAGAGCCGAATTTTTACCTTTGCGGACGGAAGTTAATCGCTCTCGATCTTTTTTGAATAGCTTAGTAAGCTTCTGAGCCGTATCCACGGCTTCTGACGCTGTATATTGAACGGCATCCACAAAGAAAGATAGCCACTTTTCCCAATCTCCAGTCAACCTAACTTCTTGCAGAAGATCGTAATAAACGTTCCTATGTTTTTTAAAATAGAGACTCAGGTACAAGAGCGGTTCTTGCAGCATGCCTTCTGAACAAAATAGCAGCGTGATGAGTAGGCGACCCACCCTTCCATTTCCATCTAGGAATGGATGGATCGTTTCGAATTGTACGTGAGCCAGCGCGGCCTTTTGAAGCGTCGTGTATGCCTCTGGTTTATTATGCAAAAACAATTCTAAATCTGACATGCACTGGGTCACCATATCTGGCGGAGGAGGAACAAAGTGGGCATTTCCCGGTCTCGTTCCGCCAATCCAATTTTGCGATGTCCTGAATTCTCCGGGTTTTTTGTCCGCGCCGCGACCTTTTTTTAGAAGAATGTCGTGAATTTCTCGTATGAGGCGATTCGATAAAGGGAATCCGTCTCGAATACGTTTGAGTCCGTAATTTAATGCGGACACATAACTCGACACCTCTTGGACGTCATCTATAGGAACTCCGGGTATTTCTTTGAGCTCGAAGAGCATTAAATCGGATAGCGACGATTGCGTGCCTTCAATTTGCGATGAGAGTACAGCCTCTTTGCGAACGTACGTATACAAAAATAATTCGGTATCAGGCAAAAGGGTCGAGACGCTATCCAAGCGACCCAGCCAAAGAAGCGCTTGATCGATTTTTTCGCGCAACCTTGATGTTATTTCTACGGGGGGCAATGGAGGTAGTTTTTTGGGTATAAAAGCTTGCGCGACTTCCCCACCAACCTTTGAAATCAGGCGATAATCTCCCGTAAGTCCTCGTTTCAATGGATCTTTCTGGTAAAGATTGTTTCTTTAATAAGATTGAGCACTATTAAAAAAATATAGCGTTTTCTTTAATAAGTCTACACCTTATTAAAAATTCGTTTAATAAATAAGGTTCACAAGCAGTTCTAAACTCGGCCACCAAGGGGAGCCATACTCATCCTTGATCCTTCATCGATAAGCCTTAATCCTTCGAAGGAGCAACGATCACCGTTAAGGCTTAAGGAAGGGAGCCATTTTATTTCTTTTCTCATTTCAATCAGTTATAGAACAGCCCGAACTGGAGTTTCGAACCGCGATGAACGACGTTTTCAGAAAGGCATTTGAGTTGATTAAAAATGAGGCGGATTCGCACTCTGTTGAAAAGGGACTCGCCATGCTGCAGTCAGAAGTCGATAAGAATCCTGAAAATGCCAAAGTGTGGTTCGAATATGCAGGAGCCTATGATTACTTGGGAAGAGAAGATAAAGCAGTCTCTCTTTACAGAAAGATTTTGGAAATTGGAATTGACGCATTACCTCCGGAAGATCGCCCGGGCTTCTACGTGCAGTACGGCAGTACGTTACGGAATCTTGGAAAATTAGATGAAGCACAAGATATTTTCCAAAAAGGCATAGAAACCTATCCTCATTTTTCGGCTCTCAAACTCTTCAAGGCACTAAATGATTACTCCAAAGGAATTAACCTTGAAGCATGTAAAGCTTTTTTGGAATCTATGTTGAAAAATCCGCCTGATGAATCCGTTCGCCGTTATATGCGGTCTCTAAAATGGTATTTTGATAATCTGGTGTAGCTTTTTTGAAGCTTGATGTGCGGGCGACTCCCCCATGGCCAAGACCGCAGTTCGAAACTCGTCCACCAAGGGGAGCGATCTAGCATTTAACAAAGAAGATTGATTTTCACGCAGATATCCGCAAAATACACCTGGCACCCAGACGGCTATTGCGGAAAATGTTCGACATGGAATTCCCCGTTTCGGCTCATGTACACGACTTTTCGTCCGTTCAAGTACGCATGGTAGCTGGCAATTCCTGCTAGCATAATCCGTTTCAAAAACTCTCTGTAGTCAATGCGTTTGTTCTGAATATCTTCAAGAGCGGAAATGAGCATGACTTTAGAATAATCTGTTCCAATAATAGGTCCCTGAAAATCAAAGGATTCGGAATAGAATTCTCCATTTGGCATGTAGAATGTCTTCATATTTTGATAAAGATCTACTCGATAGGACTCCACTCCAGCGCTCATTAACTTCATAACGACTTCAGGGAAAGTCAGCTCCCCAGATAGACTTTTGGTTGTTGTTTCTTCTAGTATTGTTTTATCCATCATCCATCGGCCTCTTTTCGTTTAATTTGTCAGAAATTCGATCAACTTATGCGTTTCCACAATTTTCTATGCAATGGCGCCGGGCATATTTTTGTAACATACCATATTGCAAAAATATGCCTGGAACCTTATCATCTATGATAATCGAATGCGCCCCACACTTGGTGACGTCATCCGAGTTTTCCTAATTCTTTAGTTCCTGTTCGGATGCATGCCCAATAATTGTTTGGGGGTTAGGCGATAGACCTGTCTTTACCGCAAACAATTCATAAAATGCTTCGTCCTTGGTAGAGTCTATACGAATCTGAACACCTAAATCGAATACTGTCACACTCTTGTTCGTTTTTTCATCAATAATTTTACAAGGTGCTCTAAGCCATAGGTACTTTGACTGTCTATCGATATTGACATTTTGAAATGGCCCCTCGCGAAAAGCTGATTCGGGTGTTTCACAATTAACAACCAAAAAAGCTATAACATCACCTTGATAAAGCTGTGTTGTCATGGGAGCGTGGATCTCGGGTAAATCAAAACTTGTGCCAGTAAAGCCAGGAACTTCGGTTTCGACCTTGAATTTGACTTTTAATTCTTTCATTTCCTGAAATACGGTCGTTGCTTCGGTCCCAACATTTGATACTTCAATGTGTAGATTTGTTTCTGAGGGAAATCCTGTGCTTTTTCCTGGGCCTTCATACATAAAAAAATGGGTCTTGAAATCTTCAGTAGCGCCGACCGTAAACTCTAAAGGACGATCATCCCTGCACGCCATTAAGACAGATAGCAAGATACAAGATACAAGATACAAAGTACCATCTGTACAACACTTTAATTTTTTTTCTAACGCATAAATCATAGTCATTTCCCTCTTATATTATAATGCAATGTGTTATCACCCGCTTTTGCAATTGTCAAATGGTCTCTTGGTCATCGAAAACTCACAGATGTCGCGAGCCATTCGACTAAAGGCCCAATGTTTGTTTTATGTTCTCTATTGAAAAAATAGAAACAGATTTTCTTGAGCGACTGGTGTTATGGAGCGAAAAAAGCTGTTTCTATTTTGGCTTCTACGTACGTTTAAACTTAGCCAGAATCGAATACATGCTTGAGTTCATGACCTGCCACACCATGCAGTTGTTATTAATTATTTTAGATCATACTCTAATTTACTTTAGACTTTTTTAGAGTACGGTGAAACACATATGCTCGATCGCCGAATTCTTCGTTTTGTCACAAAAGGTCGAGTGCCAAGGTCGAGTGCCAGGTTACTTTTGGCAGTGCTTTGCGTTACCAAAAGTAACCTGGCACCTGAGATTGCTCATTCTTCTCAACTACTTGTCTTTTAGGTCAGCGACGTAGTAATTATTAAAAGATGAACCCGGAACTTAAACTTTATTCCTATCGCCGCTGCCCTTTCGCCATTCGCGTTCGAATGACACTTCATGAAAAGGGAATTCCGTTCGTCACCATTGAAGAGGATCTTAAAAACTTATCTCCAGAGCTGCGCAAACTTCACCCAGAAGCTAAGGTACCATTATTGGTTCATGGTGATTGTGTCGTCTATGAATCTGCAATCATCACTGAATACTTAGAAGATTGGTTTCCGTCTCCTGCGCTTATGCCCTTTACTGCTCATGACCGCGCGAAGGTTCGCCTATGGACCCACTGGTGTAACCAACACTTTAAACCTCATATTGATCATTTTAAATATGGAACATCTCGATCAACCCCCGATTTGGTCGAACAGGCTCCAAAACACTTAAATGCGGACCTAACTAAACTCGAATCACGACTTGAGCACCATACATGGCTTGTGGGAGAGCATTTTGGCCTCGCAGACATTCACGTTTTTCCTTTTTATCGGCAGCTCTCTATCACTACGCCGCCCCTGACTACCATCGATGATTTCCCCAAAACAAAAGCATGGTTCGAGCAAATTTGCCTGCGCAATGCATTTGAAAAAACCATGCATAAAGAGTAAGAAGCCGCATGACACTGTTTCTAGCGAATAAAAAGTCCTTAGCTGAACTTGAAAAAGATCTGGCGGCTGAACCATTTAACCGCGAAGTCGCTTCATTTTATCGATATACACCTATTCGTGATCCACAATCTTTTAGGGATCGTCTCTATAAAAAATGGATTGATCTTGGAGTTTTAGGTCGCATTTATGTTGCGCAAGAAGGCATCAATGCACAATTCAGCGTGCCCGAACATCAATGGCAAGCTTTTCTCCAATCTCTCGAAGATGAACCTGAACTTCAAAACATGGACCTCAATCGCTCAGAGGCACCCAATAATAGAGCCTTCTTAAAACTGACGATCAAAGTGCGCTCCAAAATAGTCTCCGATGGTTTAAAAGAAGACATCTTTCTTGCGAGCACAATTGGTACACATCTCGATCCAATGTCTTTTCATGAAAAGTTGTCTGATCCGCAAGCACTCATCGTCGATGTACGCAACGACTATGAGTGTGACATTGGTCACTTTGAAAATGCATTTCTACCCGATAGTAGAACCTTCGATAAAGTCTTATCCGAGCTCAATGAAAAGCTTCAGGAACACAAAGAGAAAGACCTCCTTCTGTATTGTACGGGTGGCATCCGGTGTGAAAAAACCAGCGCTTACCTCAAAAGTAAAGGCTATCAAAGTGTGTTTCAACTCAAAGGTGGCATCATCTCATACCTTAAAGAAATGAAAGAGAAGAATATCGCACCCAAATTTAAAGGAAGCATGTTTGTATTCGATGGAAGAATGGCTGAACCTAGCGTTGGAGAAATCATTGGGCGATGTATTGATTGTGGCAAGCTCCATGGAAAACATGTTGATTGCGCCGACAAAGCTTGCACGGGCCTTATCATCCAATGCGAATCCTGCGCGGAAAAGTCTCCAGCCTATTGTCCAAAAGGTTGTACGGTTAGGTTAGCATGAGCAAACTCCTTTCTTTTGAGATTTAGACTTTCTGACAAGCAAGACTTCTACGCGCGGTTCTAAACTTATCTACCAAAGGGGGAGCCAACTAGTCATTAAGGATTAGCTTTAGAGATTAACCCTTACCAAGGACTAAACTTTAAGCCCTAACGCTAATCCCTTCGAACGTTTTTGCTCCTAGCCTTACTCCCCTTTTCCTCAATCGATCGAATCAAACAACTGAGCATCTTACCTATTTCATTCAACTCCTTGGGAATTTCGGGACGTACGCGAGCTCGGGGCGCTACCGCAAAAAAATCTACTTTGAACTCTTTAAAGAGACTTTAAGATCATAAAAACATATTTTTTGTAAAATTCGTGTCTTTTTTTCGCTCTCCATAGCTCAAATTTAAGTTTTTGACATGCTTGTATTCGCTAAGATTTATTCACAGAAAGTGCCCCGCACTCTCTGGTGTACCCACATTTCGCCTATCCACTGTCAAGGATGAGGAGCCTCAGCTTCTTATATAGTAAATAAATCTCACCATCGAACCAAAATTTAGTAAACTATTCGAAGTATGCATCGATTTATTTTTGTACCTATCTTTCTCTTAAGCGGAAATCTTTCATGTTCTGCTAAAGCACCTAGTGACAGCCTGAGATTAACTTCTCCAGATTGTCCTGGGATATGGAAGAAGTCAGATCTATTTGATGCCACGTCCAAATCATTCTTTATTCCTTACGAGATTTGGACTGGCGAGCCGTGGAACAAAATAAAAGAGATTCCAAAAGGTAAGATTGATAAGGTTATCAAAAGCTACGGAAAGCAAGGCTCACGGATTTCGGGACCTTTTCATTGGACTCATCCGATACTGAAGAAAACTTTTCACGTTTACAAACGTGAAAGATTGAACTCAGCCAAAGAGCAGCTGTTTGTGTTCAACAAGCAAGGTATTGGGCGTGTATTAGACCGTCGCCCAAAACGAAAAGATCGTTACTATGATGGCTTAAACATAAAGTTTCCTGCTGGTTTCGGATGGAAGATCGGCGTTGCTAAAAGGATAGACTTCTATCAATGGATCGGGACAGAGAAACGGCAACGGTCTCACGAAGTCATTGTTGCTAATCTCAAATTTGACCGATGCGATAAGCTAGTGCGCCTTGTAAGCCATTTTCTGATTAATGGGCGACTCGATCATGTTTACAACTTTGAGCCAAACAAAGGAATGGTGGACGCCTTCCAACAATAGGCTCAGTCAACAATGTCCAGACCGTGGACAACAGTTCTCTTTTGTTTTTCTGATCGAATCATCAATTGGTGAATTGCTTCAAAAACAGTTTGATATTGCATATCAACCTTCTTCTCAAGTTCAACCAATTTTTTAGCCAATTCAGTATGTGATGAAAAAATCGCTCGCAATCGCACAAATACTCGAATAATTTCGACGTTTACCAAAGCAGCTTGTTTGCTTTTAGGCACACTTGAAAGCATGGCAACGCCTTGTTCGGTGAAGGCATAAGGAGTGTATCTACCACCACCTCTCGTTTTTGAGGTCACAAACTGTGACTTCAAAATTTCAAACTCTTTGTCAGAAAGTTGAAACATAAAGTCTTTTGGAAATCGATCCAAATTACGCTTGACTGCCTGGACAAGGGCTTTTGTCGATGCACCATAAAGCACAGCTAAATCTTGATCCAAGATAACTTTGTGTTGAAGTAGCAAAGTTATGGATTTTTCGATTCGCTCAGGAAGAGTAAGGTCTTAACTTATTTCCATTTTTCTCCCAGGTATTGTGATTTGATATCCCAAAATTGAACATCAAATCCATGTGTCACCATCCAGAAATATATGATAGACGGTTCGCAACTTATCCCCTAGGGGGAGCTATCTAACACTTAGCCTTGCGTTTGAGCTTAGCCTATCGAGAGGTAAGCCCCATTATCAAGCTCAACCTAACCTTTGTTTTGCTTCTCAGCCCAACGAAGTAACCCCGAAAGCATTCTTCCAATACTTTGCATATCTTCTTTTAAATCTTTGCTTGTTTTAAATTCTGCATCTGAAACAACCTCCACCACATCTAGGATTGCCACGCATTCAAACAAAGACCCCTTGGCAATTCTCCAAAAATTAGATTTATCTCTCAGACTATAACACGAAACGCCTTGTGCGAGATTAAGCACAACGCTGGTTGAAGCTCGTTTAAGCAGATCAGAAAGTTTGGCATCTTGATACCTGCTAAGCTCTTTCGCAATTTCAAACGTCTCTTTCGTCAAGAGAAGGCATTTTCGATAAACCTCCCAATTTTGAAACTCGAAGAGTTCGGTTTTCGGTTTATCTGTGTTTATTTTGCTTTGTGATGGCTGCATAGCTTCTCCTTTTAAAAATACATAAAACACATGCATATTTTGAACCACCAACTAGCTATTAAAACTTAGACTCTAAAATAAATGAGGTTACGGCGTACGGCCCTCGATTCTACGATTTGAAATGATTGGCTTCAAGCCCATAAAGAACCCTTATTCATAGTGACCAATATCATTCTGTGATTAAATATTTTAATCGAAATAAATCAAAAAATATCTTCACTGTATTATCCAGGAATCAATGGCGTTCGTGCGATCTCCATTTTGCTAGTGTTATTTGCACACTTGTGCGGCACTATGTACTTTTTACCGACGTCTTTTGCTATTGCTTTTGGTGATCTAGGAAACTTTGGCGTTCGAATTTTTTTTGTTATTTCTGGATTTTTAATCACAAGCCTTCTTTTAAACGAATACAAAAACACCGGACAAATTTCGTTGTACAACTTTTACATGCGTCGACTGCTTCGCATATTTCCCGCATTTTACTTTTTTATAGCTTTTTTGGCTCTTTGGTCATTTTATCGATTCATTGAACTCAACACCAATGACTTATGGTTTGCGGTTACTTATATGTCTAATTACCATAGAAATGGTTCTTGGTATGTAGGTCATCTTTGGTCTTTGGCTGTAGAGGAACAGTTCTATATTTTATGGCCTTTAGTCCTCGTGTTGGGAGGACCTACAAAAGGAAAGATATTTATTGTTTTGGCAGTTCTTCTCGGGCCTGCATTTCGGATTATCGCATGGAAATATTTTCCCAATTGGAGAGGATTCTCTGGAAAAACTTTTCCCACAATATTTGACGCTATCGCCACAGGTTGTCTGCTCGCTTACGTTCGGATCTATTTACACCAATATAAAGGCTACTTAAAGTTTCAAAGGTCGTACTTCTTTGCTTTAATTCCCCTTCTAGCGATTTTTGGATTGATGACCTCTACTAAATTTTATGGCATATCGAGCCATCTTCGAGAAAGTGCTATCAATATTGCGATCGCTTTGTGTATCGATCGTGCCGTCAGCATTTCGGACGGATTCGTGAGCCATATTTTGAATTCCAAGCTATTTGAGAAGATTGGAATCTTGAGTTACTCGCTTTATTTGTGGCAACAGATATTTTTGAATCGTAACTCGACTCACTGGGTTGCTCGATTTCCAATAAATATTATCTTGACCGTCTTGGCCGCCATTTTGTCATATAAATTGATCGAAGTAAGATTTCTAAAACAAAAGAATCGCTACCGATAATTGTCTCCAGACATAAGCCTGAATACATACTTTTGCGCCTTCGCTGACCGAAGAGAATCGCGAAACGTACGCCTGGTTCGCAAATCTCATTGTTTTTTGAAAATGCTGGGCAAAGTAGGTTCCAGGGATAAATTGACTGTTTCTAGCTTGGGGACTGCCCTGAAACGCCCATCTTCGTCGTTGTCGCTCTCTCGCCATCCTGTCGTCGACAGGCCCCTTGCGCAAATTCAAGCGACATATAAAAGAATGAAAAGCATGGACATGCCAAAAATAAGCGTTACAAACACGCTTCTTACCTTGTAGCACAAGAGCGTTGAGAAAATGCAAACAACCAATCGTTCTTTGCCCAATAGAAACTCTACAGAGCCCTGATGAAAAACAACTGCCGGGCCAATGAGAGCTGGAAATACTGCTGCAGGAATCATCGCAAGCACTGGCTTAAGCTTTTCAGGAATACCAATATATTCGAGAAGAAAAATAAAACTAGCGCGCATACTAAAAGTCACTGCTCCTAAACCTAAGCAGACGATCCAAAAATAGGTCTTATCCATGTGATCGCCGCAATCGCCACTGTGACATACGTTGAATAACCATTCCAATAGCGAGTGAGCTTAATGCCGCAACGATGAGACCTAGCTTATATGGCATCGCGTGGCTAAAAGTGGAAATGATAAAAGAACTGAGTGCAACAATTATAACGACTTTGTTTTTTAAGGTGGGTACAACCAGCGCCAAAAAAGTTAAGGGTACGCCAAAGTCCAAAGACATATTGCCCAAGGCCGCACTTCCAAAAATATAGCCTGCCAATGTACTCAATTGCCACGCAACCCACATTGCTGCTCCTGCACCAGTGTAGTAGATTATTTTGTCAGCTTTTGTGTAGGTTGATCGTTCAAATTCCAAATTAGAAATTGCATATGCTTGGTCTGTTAAAAGGTAACTTACAAAGAACTTGTGCAAGAGTCCTAATTTTTGGGTGTGAGGTGCCACGGATGCGCTGTACATAAGATGCCTCAAATTAATACAAGCACCCGTAAAAATAACAACGACAGCGGGAATATGATGATTAATAAGGTCAAGTGCCACCAATTGCGAAGCACCAGCAAAGACGAAGACATTCAAACCAAGCAACTCATAAAATTCTAAATGAGAGCTAGAAGCAAGCGTTCCCATAATAAGACCAAAGGGCAAAACGCCAGGAACTAATGAAAACGCCGCTTGAACACCCTTAAAAAACACATATTTGCTCATTTATTTAACCTCATTGACGAACGTCGCCGTACTTTTATCGTTCAATTATTATCTCGCTTGCCTACGCTACTGTGTCCTTTTTTTCAAACTACACCTAAAAAGGGACCGCATAATACTCACTAATTATCAAAACGCGCTTATATCTTATAAAACTTTTGTGGAAAAAAAATCGTCGGCACTCTCCGACAAATATGAGCGAATGATAAATTTAGATGAATATATTAACTACATACAAGAACACGTAAATGAACTAATCCATACAACAGATAACGATGAGTTTTACAACTCTGTCATTTTGGGAGACTACTGTGATATTCAAGATGTGACTCCCCAGTAAAATTCATCTTACTCAAGGTAAAGCCATGGAGGGGGCGCTGCGAAACCCTCCTATTGACATACACCATAGTGCTTGTTAAAAATTTTTGATGAAAGCATCAAACATCGTTTTTATCTTGCTTACACCCATATTATTGCCCTATTCACCAAAAGTAGCTCCTTCTTTGAAATTTAATCAACAAGTTCAATCAAGCCGAGTACCGCTTAATTGTTGCGGTGGATAACCGCATTAAAAATGATCAAAAACTCAATCAACGACGCGCAATAACAGGAGCTGGTGGTATTATAGGATTTGGAAATTTTTCGATTGAATCACAGCCCGAAGGAAAATCGAAAATAATTGTTCAGGTCTCTAGATGACCATAAGCAGTGATTGACTTTTATCGAGCTTTCCGTCGAATAAAAAGGTCTCGTGTCCCCGTATTTACCAATAGAGTGAATAAAGCAATATAGCTCCCGTCATCATGGGCAAAGTGAATAGTAGTAAAAACCCTGCTATAAGTATTTGCGCTTGTTTTTTTGTAAAGCCAGCCGCCGACTGACAATAAAAATACAACACATACATATAAGCAAAGGTTCCAGTTAGACCCAAAATGGGAACGAATCTTGACACAATCATGCTAAACACGGAGACAATGCTAAGTATTGATGCCAAAAGAATAGTTCGATAAAGACCTGGGTCCTTCGACATTAGCATTAGTAACGCATTCGTTAAGGCGCCAAAAATAAATATGCTTATAAATGAAGCTATCGCGCCAGATATCACTGAAGTTGCTCCCGGTAAAAATCCAAGAGGCATTGCGAAAGCGCCTGAGACAAGACCTACTCCTATACTAGACGTAAACGCATAAGCTATGGGCACTTGCCAATCTCCGCTGATAGGTAGATTGTTTGTGGTTTTCAGTGGTGCCCTAAAAAGATCGACAAGCAATTGTGGCCATTTTCTTAAGCTAATTCGAGCGGTAGTCTGAAAATCTGTAAAATTGAAACCAGAGTGCTCATCATCCATATTTGACCGAGTATTGAATTTTGCATTTGCGTTCGAACTTTGATTCATGGTGCTCCTTTACTTAAAGACAGTTTATTTAAAATAAAGCAAAAAGCCTGCCAACGGAGAGGTCGCGATTTTATTAGGATAGGTAGTGAACCTAGTGAGTAACCGCGATCGAATTTCAAACGACTATTCGGAGATTCGGTCTCTTAATATCTCGGTCAAATAGCTTGCAGAGCTTTACTCAATTCAATACTCTCGCAGAGTCTGTTGGGAGTTTTATATGGAGGATCACATGTATCAATTGATGGGCTTTGCCACACAAAACACAATGAAAGTGCTTTACGTTTTAGAGGAACTTGGCGTGAAATATGAGTTTAAGATGATTGATCTCATGAAGGGCGAAAATAAGAGCCCTGAGTTTTTGAAATGGACCCCTGTGGGCAAAGTTCCTGTTTTGCTTCATGGGGACGATTCTCTTTTTGAGTCGGGAGCTATTTGCCGCTATGTGGCCAACGTTGAAAATTCACCTCTATACCCTGAAAATAAATTGGAGCGTGCAAAAGTGGATCAATGGATGGATTTTTTTAGTTGCCACTTGGGTCGATGGCTTTCTTCACTTTACTATGAACTCGTCATAAAACCTAAGAGTGGTCGGGGATCAACTAATCAAGATAACTGCACGGAGGCGCGTGGTTTTTGCCAACAACAGTTGGCCATTGTTGAAAAATGGTTATCAAGCAATTCGTACTTGGTAGGCAATTCACTTACAATTGCTGATTTGTTTGCATTTGCTTACCTTGAACAACATCGGTCGATTGATCTTTCTTTGAAAGACTATCCTCATATTTTGAACTGGTACGCACGTATTGATCAACGGGAAAGTGTCAAAAAGGCGCGAAAAATCTTGGCCCTGTAAGGCGCATCGACTTTTTTAAAAAAAGATGATTTATTTGCAATAATGGTATGATGCGGTTGGCAATTAACGCTAAAAGGAGCAGACATGGCCAACAAAGATCAAAAAAATAAAGCAAAAACAAACAAACCCAAGCTTTCGATTCAAGATAAAAAGAAAAAGAAGCTTGAAAAAATGAAAAATAAAGACAGTTTTTAAGCATATCTGAAGTATCAGTACCATTAAACACCAGCCCTTGGGCTGGTGTTTTTTTTGCTAGGTATTAGTCTCTTCAACGTTTGCTTCTAATGTCACTTTGCGATATTAAGTCGCCCGTGGGCGGAAAACTTGATTTCAACTATTAAAAGATATGGTTTTGTAATTCTATTGTGTTCAACATTAGGTGTGGCACAAAGTAGTAACTTTGTTTGGGGTAAACTTAGTGAAACTGAAGGCATGTTAGAAAGAATCACAAACCGCACTGAAACTGTTTTATGTAACTATGACCTTCACAGCTGCCGCGCCAGTTATGTTATTTCAACAGAGAGTTATCAGGCGTATAATAAAAATGCCACTGTATCAATTACATGTGAAGGTTCTTTGCGCCATCAAGACAATCTAACTGTCACCAAAATCGGTATTGCCTTATTTTCTTTTGATTTAAATAGATATGAATATGGTGCCATTCCCAAGGCAATCTTTTCGAAAAAGCAGGCAATCCAAATATTTGATTCCATTTCGGAGTTGTTGAAAGATTTAACGAACCTCACATATTCGAAGGGCAATGCTCGTCATCCCAATAGCGGAGTAGACGATGGTCGTCGAAGCTTTGAACGTGACGATTTTCTTGGCAAAGGGGCGTAGAGTAGTTTTTCTTAAGGTTTTGCCAAGAGTTCCTTTGGTTAAAAAACTGCTTTGTTTGTAGTTTTTGATTACGCTCTAGGCACTGCTTTTTCTTGTAGCCACGAAACGGCATTTTGTAGCTCTTCATTTTTATAGGTTCGAACAGGACAGGGCATGAAGTGGCTCATTAGTTGGGTGCCTTTGACAACCCATTCGACATTCGTAACTACAGCGCACTTTTCAAAAAGCTTAAGATACTTCATACCGAGGTAAAAGTCGTCCCAAGCAGCGCCTACGGTAAACCCCTGAAAACTGGGGCCTAAATGATAAAGAAAACAAATATTTTGATCCATTCGATGATGTTCTTCGAGCAAAGGCTTCATGACTGTCTCATAATCACTCTTTGATACTTGCCCACTTGCGCGAACACCCACTACACCTTTAGGAAGATCTTTGATAGTTTCTAACATTTAGCGCCTCCTTTAAAATAGATGCTTAAACACTTCTAATCTCTACACCCTGAGTAAACCAGGGAAAAGGTGCGATGCACCATATTAGCCTACACTTTGCTTGGAATTCGAAAGGGCAGTGCTAGGTTTATTTGTATAGTAAATTAAATATAAGTTGAAACACCAAAGTAAATTTTGGAAGTTGCCTACTGGCTCCGTCGCTACGCTCC
>JAGRAY010000040.1 GCA_020434375.1 Bdellovibrionales bacterium
ACTGCTCATTGAGCTTCTATCTGAGAGAGCTTCTGCGGAGAAGGAAAGCAGAAAAATAAAACTTATTGAAAACGCCGTAACAACCCTGAGGAATATGTTTTTGTTATTTGCCATAGTGATTAAATATGTTGCGAACACCATGCCAACTCTAAGGCAATCACAACCACTTGTTATTGTTATATATTATCAATATGCTTAAACTAAAGTTTAGGTTCACGGAACTAGAGTTGCCGAACTAAAGTTACGCTGCTATGACCAGCAAGAATGAATCACAGCTCGAAAGAATTGACCACGCCGGTTTCGCGACGTTCTCTGCGCAGCACGCTCATTGGACGCGACAACGAATTACAGCTTTTTGAAAAACTGCTAGAACAAATTGCCGTAGACCAAGGTCAAATTCTAGCGATCGTTGGACCCGCCGGCATGGGCAAAAGCAGAACAACCACAGCTTTTGTGCAACTTGCAAGGCAAAATGCCATCCCGGTTTACCTTGGAACATTTACAAAAGTTTATCAACCCTATGAAGCTTTTAGGCAAATCGTCTCACAGATTACCGGCGCCGAGACAGACACACTTTCAAGGTGGAACTTAGATGAAACCGAAACAGATTTCCTTAGGATTTTCTTAGAACCTGACGTTGAAATTGAACGCCTTAAAAACTTATCGGAATTTGAAATTCGACAAGGATTATTTGCAAGCGTTAAGAAACTTATTTTTAACGTGGCTAAAACGCCTGTTGCATTCATTCTAGAAGATGTACACTGGGCAGGCCAAGATTCTCAGGACCTTCTCGAATACCTCATTGAAGGCACAGAATTCACAAGACTTCTACTCGTTGTCGCCCACAGACCAGAGCATCAATTAATTTGGAAGCGCAGGCTCAATTTTACTGAAGTCAATCTTGGCGCATTTGACTTGAATCAAATTGAGAGATTTGTTCGAAATGTACTCGATATCGACACCATGGACTCCAGAGTCATTCATGAATTGATGCGCGTGTCACATGGCAATCCTTTGTTTTTGGAAGAAATGCTCAGGCATATGCTGGAAACAGATGTCATCAACATTGAAACTCAGGATGATGGTCGAAAATATTTATTCCTGGAAAAACAAGCAGCGACCATTCCTGAAACCATTCACAACCTTATTGAATCGCGCCTCGATCGATTACCTAGGCGCAGCAAGGAAGCTCTTCAGTGGGCTTCTGTTTTTGGAAGCACTTCTGACACCGATGAACTCACTTCATTTCTTCAAAAACTAGGAAACGATGAAGTAGAAGCAACTTTGAAAAACCTATTTAAAAGGCAATACCTCGTCGAACGCAGTGCGTTTCCTAAACGAACCTATCGATTTGGACATGATCTTTTTTTTGATGTCACCTTAAAATCTGTTTCAGAAAAAGATCTCCCCAACTATCATAAGAGAATTGCGGATTTTCTTTGCGAGTACCATGGAGAGGATGCTGTTTTTTATGCGGATCGTATCGCTGAGCATTACATCAAAAGTCCGGATGAGATTTCGGCCATTCGATTCACGCACAAAGCGGCGCTCAATGCTCTAAAAGTATACCATTACACAGATGCGCTCTATTACTTTGAGTATTGCTACCCGCTCTTTCGGCGAAATTACGTACCTGACTTAAAAGAAGAAGATTTCTATGTGCCTTATATTGAAACATTATTGGCCACAGGAAAACCAGAAGAACCAGAAGAAGCCATTCAGCGTTGGGGCAAAAATGAGTTTCAGTTTTCGATCGCCGTCAGAATGCAGTATCTACAACTGCTCACACGCATTTACGAGGCTCAATCTAACTACAGTCAAATTGTTGAAATCACGAAAATGATTTCCGATTCAAGAAATCAGGACCCCACCTATGATCAACTCTATTTTGATGTGTCTCATAGTCGAGTCAACGCCCTTATTTTTCTTGGCAGAATCGACCAAGCCCTTCACGAAGGGCTCAGCATTTTGCGCGAACTCAATCATACCGAAATGCCTTTAATTAAACTTCGATTATGGGGTCGCCTTGCTTATTGTCATACCATTAAAAATCAACACTCGGTTGCTCTGGACTATTTAGATAAAGCAGAGAAGTACTTTTCCGAAAGCTTACCTCCACTTTATCAAATAGAACTTTTGCTACGCTTTAACAATACTTATATCGACTTAAAAGAGTACAGCCAATGCAGGCGTATTCTAAGTCAGGCACTGGAAATAGCTCGAAAACATGGACTAAAAACAACATATCTTGAGACACTTCAAAGGCGAGCGTTTCTCCTGCAGTTTCATCTTGGAATGTACTCAACTGCCATTCCGGACCTCCTAGAATGTATTGATGAATGTCGTAAACTTAGAAACTATGAAATTTTGACAGAAGCTAAACTCACTCTTATCGACACGCTGGTTGAAATGGGTGCAAAAGAGGAAGCCACGACGCTTTGGCTGACAAAAGAGCAAGTCAATAAAGTTTTTGATGCCTGGCAAGAGATTTTAAGCCTAGATATTCAAGCTCGACTTGCTCTCTTTAAGGGAGATCTGAGTAGCGCTCATTCTTACCTCATTCAAGAAGCAGCACTCTACAAAAAAGTGGGCGATGAAAAACGAAGCGCAAATGCCCATTTGTATGCTCTATGCGTGGAAGCTGAATACAATCCTGGAAAGTTGGATGCCATATGCAAAGTATTTAAATCCATCGCATCAAAAACACCCACAAATGACGAGTGGCTAAAATTTTCAAAAAATATAACCGCAATGTGCCTGGCTTCTCTTGGAGCAGAAACAGAAGACTACATTGACAAAGATTTGGATTTCGATCATTGCACGTACGTGGATCAGAGGCAACTCCTCTACGTTTGGAAAATTAGATACCTTGACTCAAAAAATAGACGCCATGAGGCTAGCTTGCTTCGCGTTAAATACCGAGAAGTACGAAATCAAATTGCAAAGCACGTTCCGGAAAAATATCACGATGATTTTTTTACGCACCCACTTTATCGCGTGCCTTGATAACCTGATAAAATGATAAGTCAGAATTGGCCAACGGCAAAGTGAAGCGTGCCAAAAGGTTCCCCCGTTCTCCTATCAAGGAGAATGCCATAATCTAAACGCATCGGTCCAAAAAATGTATTGTATCTAAATCCAAATCCCAATGAATTACGGATATCAAAAATATCAAATCCCCGGTTTTGAAGATAGGCGTTTCCACCATCACTAAAAACAGCAAAATCAAAATCTTTAAAGATAGGAATGAGAACTTCAAACATATAGTTAAATAGAGCATTGCCTCCAGGAGCCTGACTAAGCAATTCATCACTGCAGTTTTCGGCCACATTGGATGGCAACCCCCCAATACAATTTAAGCCAACACCTCTAAAACTATTATTGCCTCCAATTCTAAAACGTTTTTCAATGGGTATTTCTTTAATGCCTTGCTGACTCGTATCTCCGTAGGTGCCAGAAAATCCGAGACGCAACGATAAGATCGATCGCAGGCGCTTATAAATTGGATAATAAAAGTTATTTCTAGAAAAGACCTGATAAAAATCCGCATCTGAAAGCAGGTTTTTATTATAAAAATCAAATTCTAGCCGATGAAATGTTCCGGACGTTGCATTTAATAAATCATTTCTTCGATCAAAATCGGCAAATGTTCTCAAAGAGCCAAATCTAGCCTCCGATTCATCGATTGGACTTAATATGGCACCTGGAAGCTCATTAAACGGATTTCGAAATTCGAGTTCCCACGACAAAGACGTATTTATCCAAGATTGAAAGTTTCGTTCCAAACCTAAGATAAAACTAGTTCGCTCGATATCAAACTGTTGTTCATCTTTTCGTTCCTGAATAAACGAAACCTTTCCATGAATTTTATCCAGAAGATAGGGCTCTCGATAAGTTAAGACGATTCTTCTCTCTAAGATATTGTCCTCACTATCAAAGCGCCTGTTGATCCGCAGAAATGAATTAAAGTTGCGGCCTGTTCCAAAAAGATTTGAATATCGAAATTCTACCGTACCTCGAACACCATCGTCAGTGGAATATCCGGGACGAAGTATAACGGACCTTCGTTTTCTTTCAGAAACCCTCACAACGAGATCTTCAACATTAGTATCGGGATTAATTGGCAATTCTTCTACCGATACACCATCAAAAAAACCAAGCTGTAAAAGTTTACGTCGACTGTCTCTAATTTTGAGTGGACTATAAATGTCACCGCTTTCAAAGACTAGTTCGCGATCGATGACATATTCCTTTGTGATGCGATTTCCTCGAAATGAAATTTGGCCAAACTTAATTTTGGAGCCTTCTTGAATGTCTATTGGATAAAAGATCTCATTTTCTCCAATTTGTTCGACCTTGGGCAAGGTGACAGTGGCGTATTTGTAGCCTCTCAATCGATACTGGTTTTCTATGGCATCCGCATTTTTCCTTAGAAGCACAGGATCAATGGGCTGACCTTTTTCTATTTCCATAAATTCTTCTATTTCAGCATTTGTAAATACCGAGTTACCCGAGATACGATATCCTCCCAGAGTGGATTGCACGCCTTCGCTTATCTGAATGAGAATCGAAACATTTTTACCTTTATAAGTGATTTTTGGATCATCTATAGTTGAGCGCAAATATCCTTGGCTTTGATAAAAATTTAATAGTGAATCAGCCGTCAAAA
The DNA here is from genome assembly GCA_020434375.1 of Bdellovibrionales bacterium. GTDB lineage: Bacteria > Bdellovibrionota_G > JALEGL01 > JALEGL01 > JAGRAY01 > JAGRAY01. Next base: position 4,670 of record JAGRAY010000040.1, read on the forward strand.
GTACTTCTTTTTCGACAAAGACTCTTTTTTTTGTTTTATTGGGAGCAAAGCCCCAAAATTGATTGGATAAGGTTTCGCTGGAAATTGCTTCATTACCTTTGAACGCTACAGACTCAATATTAAATTTTGGCCCTCGATCAACATTAAAAATAATTCGTCTTTCTTGTCGTTTTTGAAAAATAGCTTCATGAACTTCTACAAGCGGCTTGGCATATCCTTTTTCACGATAAAAACTGATAATACTTTCCTTCGCCTTTGATTCGATCCACGATTGATTAAATTCTGTTTCATCTTTAATGCCGATCATGTTTTTTAAAATGGCGTCACGTTCGAATGCAAAAGTATTTCCAAAAAATTTAATATCAATTTGCATTCCTAAATCAATGAACAGCTCGAGTCTTGCTTTCGTGCGGTCATCTGAGTAAGTTAACTCTGGTTTCGAAATCGAATTTGCCAAATAATTTTTATGCCTTAAATTTGCTTTGAGTTTCTCTGTATTTTTAAGAATTTCGAGAGCGTCACAGCGAGATCCGGGCCTAACTTCATACGCGCGATACACTTTATTGCTATCGTCGCTTATTGGATTATTGTTGATATAAACATCTTTGATTGTGCACGGCTCATGATCAACAATTTCAATAGTAATATGCGTTTGTCCATCTCCCGTTTTTGCAGTGTTTAGATCAATTTTCGCATTTGGAAAACCACGATACCCAAGATAATTTTTTAGTTTAATCTGTAAGGTCTCTAAATCGTCCGGCGCATATCTACTGCCCGGTTCTATCTGAATCTGATCCAATAGAGTCTTTTTAGAAATTTCGAACTCTCCCTTTAGTTCAACGCTGGCAGCAATTTCTTTGAGCTTAACACGAACTGTCCAAGAATCGACGGAATCAACCGTCTCTGTAACCTCAATTGTGTAGACAGGCCATTTGAGATAGGCTCTTCTAAGCGTATCTGACAATTCAGCACCTGAAACATCCGGCTCAAGAGCATTTTGAAAAAATTGAATGATCTCAGAGCTATACTGTTGGTTTGCAGGTTCGATTTCAATATCTAATTTTTTTGAATTGGCCCAACCGTTCGAAACAAACAAAAGGCTAAAAATCAAACTTAAATTCAAAATCGACACCAAAGTCGATCTCTTCATTTTGATCTTGTCGATTGTCACGTACACTACCTTGTAAAGACACATTATCATTAAAACTTTGCTCTAGCCTTATCGTATTTTCAGCGCCCACATTAAATAAGTCGGTCGAATACAGCAACTTTACCTTGGGAAATAATTCCTTTCCAACAAGCATTTTGAGTCCTGTACTTTGAGTTTGATCTGAGAAAAAAGGTACGAACTGGAGCGTATCTAACACCTTGGTTTCTCTTAGACCTTTTTGCAGTTTAGATTGCACAGGTGCTGACAAAACACCCGGCAGTACCGAAGACGAAACATTGGAGTTCTGTTGAGTCACTAGCAATTGATCAGTATCAACGCCTATGGTTAACAGTGCGATAATATTTGTCTCATCTCTTACTGGCTGACTTGATAAAAAAGCCTTGATTTCATCGTCTTCGGTACGAATATCCAGAAAAATATCTACTTGAGCTACTCTGGTTTTTGCGGTCAAATCGACCAGAGGATCAACTTCGTCTTTTTTATCAAAGGTAACCACACCGGAAGTGAGTTCAAAAAGATTATCTAAAAATTCAACGGTGCCTTCAACGACTTCAACTTTACCCAAAAGACCGATTTGTTTGTCTGAGCCAACAAGTCTAACATCACCTCTTAACTTGCCCTCCGCAATATCATTTTTTAATAAGATTTGGTCGCCCTCACTGGTGAAGTGCAAATCGAAATAGATATTTTCCTCTTTAGTTTTTAGTATCCTTGAGTTTCGCGCGGAAGAACCAAAAGTTAATATCTGACTCTTCCAATCCCATTCATCTTGGTATCGCGCGCGATGAATCGTAAAATCTCCCTTAAGCGTCGGCTGAATCAAAGATCCTACAAGCGACATACTTCCAGATGCCGTCATGGGAAGCCAGTCAGGGAATCGCATGCTAACATGGTCTGCGTATCCAACGAGTGAAATCTTTGAGTCCTCGTTGGATCCAAAATCGAGTCGACCCGAGGCTTTAACATTTCCGCCTCCAACAATAGCTTGCATCTCATCCACGTACATAGATTTTTGATCGATCGTACCGCGAAGTGTTGCATTTTCGAGGTCATGAGGAAATTCCTTAAATTGAATAAGTGCACCCTGGGAGGAATATCTTCCCGCAGCTTTCAGGTCATCAAACGGTCCACCAAAATCTAGCTGAACCTGCAAATTACCTTCAGCACGCGATATCCCTGTTCTAAAAAGAGATAAAATTCCTAAAGGAATTGAACCTTTCATCGATACAGCCAAATTTTCGGATGCATCAATTGAAATAAGACTTTCAAGTTGAGTCTCTTTACCCTCAAAGACCATTTTGGTCGGCTGGATCTGACCCTGTTTGACATTGACCTGAGTGGGACGGCTTAATTGGATTGCTCGTTCTTCTTGACCAAACTGAATACTATGAAATGTCATCTGACCATTCCAGTTTTTGAAAGACTTTAAATGACCAGAAAAATCCCATTCTGCCGCGATCGTTGAGGGAACTCCTTGAAAGACAGGATTCAAAGAAAAATGATTAAAATGCCCCTTCGTTTTAAAGTCTGCTAGATTTTTGAAGTCAAGCCAGCCAATGGCTTCGAATGAGTCTTTGTTAAGACTAACGGAACCATTGACTCGATCTAACGGTCCATTCATAGATGCAATTCCCGCCCAGCTTTTCTCACCAAGCTCATTTTCGTGAAAAAGCTGAAACGATCCCTCAACCATCGGGTTGTCAAGAGGTCCGTGAAACGACACTCGACCGTCTGCAATTGATACAAACTGACGTATGAACTCTGGTGTTTCCAAAAAGCTTAAAGGCAGACCTGAAAATGCCAGTTGAAGATGATCATAGCTCGTTAAACCCATTTTGCCTGTCAATGCAGCCCGGTAGTCCTTTTCTTTGATTATTTCAGCTCGATTAAACACTGCCGTTCCATTCTCAAAGGCTACGTCGGCTTCGACTGAGTCAAATAGTAGACCTCTCCATTGAGCTTTGTTGGATGTAAGCTCTATTTGTCCATTCATTTTTGTTGAAAAATCTCCCAGTAAGACCTGACCGGACCCAACTCCTTCAACGTCGCTAGCTATCGGATAAGCAATAGAAGCAATATCAGCGATCCAACCCAAATCAAATTCACTGAAACGCGCCTTTAATAGTTCTTTTTTGTTTTTTTGATCGAAATCAGCATCAAATTTTAAACTGGCATTACCCTGAACTGACTCGACAGAGAAATTTTTTAGGAACGTATGCTTCTTCTTAAATAAGATGTCTCCCACAAGATCGTGTTTTGCTCTTTGTGAGTACTGAAAATTCTCAATATTAAGTGAAATTAGAGCTTCAAAACCTTGATCATCTACTTTTAGACCTCCGCCTATTTGCCCCGCCCCTTTAACTGGCATCGATTTGTCAAAAATTTCGCCCACATCCAATAAATTTCCCACCCACAAACCTGAAGGGAAGGTGTTTTTGGGGAAATCAAATTTAAATTTACCCTCTAAACCATTTGCTAAAAGTTCTCCCGCATCAACAAAAAAATTTCTCTCTTTCGACCAACCTAGTTCTCCGTGAATGCGAACCTCATCGAAATGAATCGGCAAAAAACGATTCACATCTTCATCAAAATTGAGTGAAAGCTTTGGTGCTGCAATCTGAAAATTGCCAAATAAACTCAAAGGCCAAAGACCCAGTCGCCCCTCAGACTCAACACTTACCGGACCTAAGAGCGAATAATTTTCAACCTCGGGGTCAATCCATTTTTCAATCGACTCAAAAGGTACATCTCTGGCTAAAAATCTAAAATTTCCTGAGCTATTCTTTGAAATATCATTCACTTCCAGTTTCATCGTCGCGCCTTCAGATTGCACGGTTAGGTCTAGAGATTGTAATTCTTTCGAATTAAAAGAAATTTTACTTTTGATTGAATCAATGTCTCGATCCATCAAAGACAAACTTTGTGCGTTCATTTCTCCTGTAGCCGACCAGGCATCGAAAGTGCCTTTGAGATTCAAATGGCAGCGAGCGGTTCCTTCAACATCTTGCTGCAAAGAAAACAAATCTAAATCATCCAACGCCTTTAAAGTATCGGGAATGTCCGAGAACATGTCCATCTGCAAATCGAGTTTTGGGAACAAATCACCTTTCATCGTGCCGTCCACACCCAGCCCCATTATATGAAAGTGTTTAATATGAATATGATCAGCTTGCCTTTCGACAACTACGGACACATCATCAAATGCGATTTTTCTCTTTCCTCTATAAACCTCTCCAAATCCTTTCCAAGTCCACTCTTCATTTGATCCACCACTTTGATAGCTAGCGTGTCCGCGACTAATCTGAACTTGCAAATCACTCCCGGGTAGCTCTAACGCCAACCGAGCGCCTTTAACTTCAAGGCCGTCAACTTTAAGTTCTATGAGATCCGACGCCGACGGGATTTTAAATTTTTTGGTTTTCTTTTGCTTTGCTGGAACAGCCGATTGCGTGAGATCGATTCTAAAAAATGGGTCCTCCACAACGACGTTTTTAACGTAGATTTTTCCGGTGAAAATGGGTCCTACACCTGGCTCAATCGATATTTTCTTAACGCTAAACTGTTTCAGTGGCCCTTTATCAATATCAACCGACAGATCTATAATTTCGACCAGTGGAGGAAAAAGATGCACACTAATGGTTTCAACACTAGTCTTGCCACCAAGCCGCCTTGAAACTTCTGTCAGCACAAAACGCCTTGCCATGGTGTTGACAAGTGTATCCCAATAAAACAAAAGTAAGCCTGCTGCCAAAGCCAGGATCAACCCTGAAACAACAACTCTTTTTGTGGCCCTTCGAGACATAGTTTCCCAAACGTAATATAACTCCAACCCCAATATTTGGGTGAAAAAGTTAAGATTTTGAAAATATTCTTTGAAGTATATTGAAAGTTATAGGCTCAGGCTTTTGAAAATGTACTCTTCTGTATCCGATTTGACCTCAGATTGCCTAGACGAATATTTGCGATTGCGGTACAACTCTACTGATTTTGGCTGAAAAGCGGGAGTAATTCAGCGGTAGAATGCCAGCTTCCCAAGCTGGACGCCATGGGTTCGATCCCCATCTCCCGCTCCAAGATTTAAGGTACTAAATGGTAATGAAAGCACAAACACGAAACACAGAAACCATGACTACAAATTTCGATATTGAACTTCAAGAATGGCTAGAATCCCTCAAAGCTGTTATCGACGCCGAGGGAACAGATAGAGCCGCTTATCTTTTGGAGCATCTTGTCGCCTACGGCCAGAAATTTGGCTTGCGAGATTTTTCTCTTACTACACCTTACATCAATACGATTCCACCAGAGGAACAACCTGAATACCCTGGAAACCTAGCCTTAGAAAAAAAAATCTCAGCCATTATTCGATGGAATGCTATAGCCATGGTTTTAAGAGCGAACAAAAAAGAAGATGGTATTGGCGGGCATATTTCCACTTACGCTTCTTCGGCCGTATTGCATGAAATTGGCTTCAATCATTTTTTTCGAGGTAAAGACAGTCCAGATGCCGATTTTATCTATTTTCAAGGACATGCTTCACCCGGAATTTATGCAAGAGCTTTTCTCGAAGGGCGCATCAGTGAAACGCTTGTAGACAACTTTCGACGTGAGATGGCTGCCGGTGGTGGACTGTCGTCTTATCCTCACCCGCAGTTAATGCCCGACTTTTGGGAGTTTCCAACGGTATCCATGGGCATTGGAGGACTCACGGCCATTTATCATGCGCGCTTTATTCGCTACCTTGAAAACCGACAGCTTAAAACGCCAAGTGATTCAAAAGTATGGTGCTTCATGGGAGATGGCGAAATGGACGAACCAGAATCCATCGGTGCACTTTCCTTGGCGTCAAGAGAAAACCTCGACAACTTGATCTTTGTGGTCAATTGCAATCTGCAACGCCTGGATGGCCCTGTTAGAGGCAATGGCAAGATCATTCAAGAACTCGAAGGTATTTTTAAAGGTGCCGGTTGGAACGTCATTAAAGTTGTGTGGGACACATCCTGGGACGCTTTATTAGCCAATGACGCGCAAGGAAAGCTTGTTCACCGCCTGACCGAAATGCTTGATGGTCACTATCAAAAACATGTGGTCTCAGATGGTGCATTCATTCGCGGCGATATTACCCAAGGCGACACTGATCTTACACGCCTTTTTGATTCCATGAGTGATGAACAAGTTAAAAATCTTGGGCGAGGTGGTCATGACTGGAATAAGGTTTACGCGGCCTACCATCGTGCAACGACCCACAAAGGTGCACCAACAGTCATTCTTGTAAAAACTGTAAAAGGTTTTGGCATGGGCGAAAGTGGCGAAGGCAAAAACGTAGCTCACCAACAAAAGAAAATGAAACTCGAAGACCTCAGGGATTTTAGCACGCGATTCAATCTAAATCTTTCTGATCAAGATCTGGAAAAGCTCTCTTTCATTAAACCTAAAAAAGACAGCCCTGAAATTCAATATCTTTTGGAGCAGCGGTCGAAGCTCAAAGGATTTGTACCAAAGAGAAGTGCGCACCGTTCAAAAAAATTAAAAGCACCCCCGCGCTCTAATTATGAAGAGTTTTATTCTGGGACCAAAGATCGAGAAGTATCGACAACCATGGCTTTTGTCAAAATGCTTTCAAATTTAATCAAAGACAAAGATATCGGAAAATACATTGTTCCCATTATTCCTGACGAAGCCCGAACCTTTGGTATGGAATCGATGTTTAGACAAATTGGTATTTACGCTCCGAGCGGCCAACTTTATGAACCGGTCGATAAAAAAAATCTTCTTTACTACAAAGAAGCTCAAGACGGCCAAATTCTTGAAGAAGGCATTACAGAAGCCGGATCGATGTCTTCTTTTATGGCCGCAGGAACCGCCTATGCCAACCATGGAATTCCGATGATGCCCTTCTATATTTTCTATTCGATGTTCGGACTACAACGAATTGGAGATTTTGCCTGGGCCGCATCCGATCAACAATGCAAAGGGTTTTTATTAGGAGCCACAGCAGGAAGAACAACGCTCTCAGGTGAAGGGCTTCAACATCAAGATGGTCATAGTCATGTTCTTGCACTGCCAATTCCAACATTGAAAGCCTACGACCCTGCGTATGCTTATGAAATCGCCGTTATTTTAGAAGATGGCATTCATCGTATGTACATAGACGGTGAAGATACCTTTTACTATCTCACGCTTGGTAACGAAAACTATGTTCAACC
>JAGRAY010000041.1 GCA_020434375.1 Bdellovibrionales bacterium
TGAACTCAACCTCCACAAGGCGAAGCCGCTGAGGGGGAGGCTCCGTGGGCTTTGCCCATGGAGGGGGCGACGCGAGCCCCTATGATGGAGGCGACGGCCGGATTCGAACCGGCGCATCGCGGTTTTGCAGACCGCTCCCTTAGCCACTTGGGTACGTCGCCATCAAATACATTGCACTTAAAAATGATTTTCTCGTGCATGAGTTTATTTGTCTTATAAGCAACTGGGATAAATAAGGCAAATACGTAATCACATGATATAATAACTCGGGTTAATGAAAAAGTTTAAATTTGCGATTGCCTTTGGTGTTTTATTTCTTGCGTCGGCTTCCATCTGGAAAATCAGTGAGTGGATCGAACCCAGTTTCTCATACTCAAAATTAGAAAGCCTGGAAATTGGCGATGAGCTTAAGCTCAATAAGCTCTCAAAGACGCTCTACCATATTCAAGAACAATACGCGGATCCCGAGCGCGTCAATCCTCAAGAAATGCTCAAGAAAGTTTTTGAGTATCTTTCATTATCGATTGCAGAGGTCAGCATTGAATACCCAACAGACAAATATGCCGTACTGCAAGTCAAAGACGCAAAAAAGCAAATTGATCTTTCGGTAAAGACTATTTACGGTCTTAAAACTTCTATTGCCGATGTTCTTAAATTCGTTTTGCAGAACAAAATATCCGACATCCGTATTGAAGAATTAGAAACCACGGCCATCAATGCTGTATTAGCCACACTTGATCCGCACTCACAATATCTTTCTAAAGAAACCTACGAAGAAACCAAAGTCGGAACTTCGGGCCAATTTGGTGGCCTTGGAATTGTTATCGGCATACGCGACGCTGTATTAACAGTCATTGCCCCTTTAGAGGACACTCCCGCGTTTCGCGCTGGCTTGAAAGCTGGCGATCAAATCACGAAGATTTCGGGAGAACCAACTGAAAGCATTCTTCTTGAAGAAGCCGTCAAAAAAATGCGCGGGCCAAAAAACACATCAGTCACACTGACCGTGATGCGAAAAAATTGGACAGAGACCAGAGACTTTAAGATCACACGCGATATTATCAATATCGTCAGCATCGAGTCGCAATCGCTCAATGCCAATTACGGTTATGTTAAGATCAAGGCTTTTCAAGAAGATACTGCTTCATCTTTAAAAGCTCATCTTGACAAGCTTAAAGAAAAAGCAGGCGGCAACTTAAAAGGCCTCATCGTTGACCTTCGCAACAACCCAGGAGGCTTACTGGATCAAGCTATTGGGGTAAGTGATGTGTTTTTAAAAGAAGGCGTTATTGTGTCGACAGTAGGTCCGAAAAATAAACTTCTGGAAGAAGATCGCGCGCATCAAAATGGCACGCAGCCAGACTATCCGATTATTATTTTAACCAATATCGGAAGTGCGAGTGCATCAGAAATCGTTTCAGGTGCCCTTCAACAACATAAAAGAGCGATCGTTCTTGGAGAAAGAACTTTTGGCAAAGCCACGGTTCAACAGCTATTTTCGCTTCCTCCAGATGCTGCCCTTAAGTTAACCGTTTCGAAATATCTGACAGCAGGATCTAAGTCGATTCAAAATATAGGAATTACGCCTGAAATTAGAGCCGTTCCAGCCATGGTCAAGAAAGACATGTTTGACCTTATTGAAAATACATCTAGTTTTAGAGAAGACAAACTTGAAGGCCATTTTTCAGGAGAAACTCAAGAACAACCCAAAAAATCAGAGGTAGAAGTACGATACTTTCTAGATGGCAATCAAGAAGATGAAAATGAATTTGTCTCACTTTCGTCGCTCGATTCTGATGAAAAGCGAGAAGCAAAACTTCTATCAGACTTTGAGATCTCTTTTGCTCTTCAAATTCTTAAAAACACAAAAAGTGCTTCCGTAAAAGACCTGCTAAAAACTGGCCGTGCCCTCTCTAGTAATGTTGAAAAACAAGAATCAGAAAAAATTCAATTAGCATTAAGTAAATTAGGAATCGATTGGTCCCCCGCTCCTTCTGGGAAAAAAGGTAAATGTGCGACGCCGGAAGTTACTTGGGAACTCTTAACAAAACAAAAACCCTTAAGAGTGGTAACGGGTGGAAGCAAGTTCATGATTAGAACCACTGTAACCAATAAGAGCGAATGCACATTTTACCAACTCAAGGCCGTTACAAAATCCAAAAGCTTCGTTTTCAGTGACCAGGAGTTTATTTTTGGCAAGCTTCTTCCCAGGGAAACGCTCAATCGATCTGTTTCAGTTGAATTGGCAAAGTCTTCGCCAGACGGACTTTTGCCTGTAGATATTAACCTGTCAGATGATGGCCAAGTTAAAAATGTGGTATCCCAAATGATTGTTCCGGTTAGGGCAACTGCTGCCCCTGATTTTGCTTTCAGCTACAATATAAAAGGCCCAGTAAAATTGGGCGAAACATTTGACGTGGGCATCAAAGTAAAAAACATAGGTAAAGCTAAAACGGACCGCGCCTCTATCGCTCTTAAACCAGAAGAAGGCGTTTTGGCAAAAATCAAAAGAAATCGTATGCCTATTTCTGAACTAAAACCTGGTGACGAACGACAATATCATTTTCAAGTATCCGTGCTTCCAAAGCAAACTCTCGGCGAACTGTATTTTGATCTGGAAATTTCCGACTTTGCATATCGCACGTATCTTAAAAAAACTCTAACTGTGCCATTAAAAACAACGGTCAAGAACAACTCTAGGGATTTTCTGCTTCCTCCCCATGTGGTTTTAACGAACGAAAAAGATCTGCTAAAGCCCCAGACTACAAAATATATAACGATCAAAGGTGAGATTGAAGATACTCAAAACATCAAAGACATGTACATTTTATTAAACCAAAAAAAGGTGTTCTATACGGCATTTGAAACCTCAAATGCAATGCAACAAAAGGTGCCGTTTGAATACCAGCTTCCTTTGGAAGCTGGTGAAAATCAGGTTTCCATTGTTGCGAGAGACCAATCTGACCTCTTTGGACGAAAAAGCTACATCCTCTTTAGAACTGAAAAAACCGAATAATATGTTGAAGAGCTACTCTGATTTTTGAAGCAACCCTGGATCAGAGGTAGATTTAAAATCGTCATAGTCTGCACTTGCCTTACCTTTTACTGAATTGGCATCCGTCAGAAAGCCTATAGCTTTTGGATTGGCAAGCTTCAGATCAAAAAGTTCTTTGTAGTCTTCTAAAACATTTCTCTTTTCAAAAACCCATTTGTCTTTGTGCTCTGCGCCTGAACGCAATACAATCACGGGAAAACGATCATCTCGCTTAATCACTGTGCCAACAGGCACCGTTGTGCTCCACACGTACTTGATAGTTCGAGGAATAAACCATTTCCCAGGAAAAAGAACATACACCCCCGCCGCCGAATCGTTGGTTTCTCCTTTTCGTTCATCGGCTCCTTTGGGTAAGTCATGAACACGCCACTTCCAAACCAACCATGGATGGGCCGAGATATTCCAACCCGACTCCTTAAAATATTGAACAGACTTCGTCGTATAAGTAGCACGAAGAAACTTATTTCCATTTTCCTCAGCTATTTCATAGATACCTCTTGCGCTTCCATCACGAGTGCGCCAACCTTTTGAGGGAACATCACCTTTGCTAAAACCCTCAAAGTCTTCCAAAATAGCCACTGGGTCTAAAGCCATCGAGTTCAGACCCATACCTAGAATAATCAAAAGCGAGAATCTCTTCATGACCTCCATCATGAGGGGCTTTTATTGAAATCACAACACTTTTGTGTTGTGATCGCCGTGTTTTTTGATAGTTAAAGGTGCGTGATCATTTAAAAAAAGGAATTTAAACACTCGTGTACAAATTTTTCTCAACCTTCTTTACCTCCGATATGGCCATCGACCTTGGTACGGCAAACACCTTGGTGTTTATTCCAGGTCAAGGCATTACCATTAACGAGCCCTCTGTCGTCGCGGTTCTCAACGAATATTCGGACAATCGAAAAGTCATTGCTGTCGGTCACAAGGCCAAAGAAATGATTGGCAAAACACCTGATCACATCATGGCCATACGCCCAATTAAAGATGGCGTCATCGCAGATTTCGCCACTACTGAAGCCATGCTTAAGTATTTTATCGAGAAAGCTCATAATCGAAAAGCCCTTGTCAGACCGAGAATCGTCATCTGCATTCCTTCTGGTGTCACCGATGTAGAACGCAGAGCCGTTGAGGAGTCTGCACTGTCTGCCGGCGCAAGAGAAGTTTATCTGGTTGAAGAACCCATTGCAGCAGCTATTGGAGCTGATATGCCTATTAGCGACCCCTCCGGAAACATGATTGTAGATATTGGAGGAGGCACGACTGAAGTCGCCGTTTTGTCGCTCAATGGTATTGTTTACTCTAAATCTGTGCGGGTCGCCGGCGACAAAATGGACGAAGCGATTATCAATTATATCAAGCGAAAATATTCACTTTTGATTGGTGAGAGGACTGCAGAAAAAATCAAGGTTGAATTAGGTGAAGCCTACCCTTCTGCCGAGGCCCGGGAACTCGAGATCAAAGGCCGTGATCTCATTCGAGGTATACCAAGAACCGTAAAAATCACGGCCCAAGAAATTCGCGAAACCTTGCAAGAGCCCATTCGAGCCATTGTAGATGCCGTTAAGACATCCCTTGAAAAAACGCCCCCTGAATTGGCCTCTGATATACACGACCGAGGCATTGTGCTCACAGGAGGCGGTGCGCTCTTAAAAAATCTAGACCTCCTACTCAACAAAGAAACAGGCCTTCCCGTTCAAAAAGCCGACGACCCCCTCTGCTGCGTTGTCTTAGGCTCCGGCAAAATCCTCGAACAATTCGACAAATACAAAGATCTGCTCATCAACTATCGCCAAAACGATTAGTCTCGCATAAACTATTTTGATGCATTAAGTCATATCTGACATGGTTCCATCTTTGTACATTTCATAATCTTCTTTCTCAAAAAATGTTGTTTGACTACGATTACCAGTGTGATGTCATGAGGTATTCCAGAGAAAACGAGTCTAGGTAAACGAGGCATCGCTATGAATCATGGCAGGTATATTGCCAATAAAAGCACACTACAATCGGTTCTGTCAGACGATTCAAACATAATTTCATACGCCAAGTTCGAATTTCAAACCAGGCGTACGTGCCATGATCTCAGATAGTTGCTAACACCGACAATTGTCATACCTTCTTACGAAGATCCACTGCCGTCAACACATTCCTCAAGAAATAAAGCTAGCATTCCCACGACCCGAAAATATGATCAGACAAATTATAAACTTAAATTCACAAGACTATGAAAAGTTTGCGCCCACTGTGAAAAAGAAAGATCGGTCTTGGAGGAAAACTCAAGCGGAGCGAGCACTCAAGTACGATATTTTATATGGCGTTGCCCGTTAAAGATTAGTCGTTTAAAGTACAGCATCACCATCGCGAGCCATTTGACGGAAAGACTGATCTTTCTTTTTGTCTTCAACCTTTACGCTCAATAAACCTTTGGTAGTGTCGAACCACGACCTTTGTAAGCCCCTTGAAATCACCATTGGACATAAAAACGACGACGTCGCCAGCCTTGAGTTCGTTGAATAAAATGTCTTCGATATCCTTCATCTCACCTACAGCTCGTGCACTGCCTTGGCTATCGACAATAGCTTTAACGACCTCTTCGGGCCTTAGAAGATCATCTTTTTGCAACTGATCTTTCTTTTGATACACAGGAGCTATAATTACCTCATCAGCCTCTAAAAAACTTTCAGGCAACGATTTTTCAAACACGCGTCGTCTAACAGTGTTTGAGCGAGGTTCAAATATTGCCCAGAGCTTACCGCCAGCTAATTTTTTGACGGGCAAAAAACCTAAAAGCGTTTCGCGAATGGCTGTCGGATGATGGGCAAAATCATCATAAAACTTGACGCCGCGAACCTCTCCTAAAAACTCCTGCCGTCTTCTAATTCCTAAAAACCTCTGACATTTCTCTTGTGCAAGTTTTAAGTCAAACCCTAAACTACTTAACATGGCGATACATGCCAGTGCATTTTTTGCGTTGTGGTTTCCAAAAAGTCTGGTTTCAAACCATCCTTTCGATTGACCCAGATGATGAACCTGAAATCTCTTCCCCTGTGATGTATTTTCTATAGGCCGAAGCACCCAATCGTTATCTTCGTTTGTTCCGTAGAATTGAACTCGCGAATCTCCAGCGCAAAGCCTTTTGACATTGGGATCGTCCCCGCTGGCAATGAGCGTTCCACCTTTTGGAATAATTTGTAATAACTTTTCGAATTGTCTTAATATTTGATCTAGATCTTTATAGATATCCGCGTGATCAAACTCGATGCTCGTCAAGATAACGTGCCGAGGTTTGTAATGGAGAAATTTAGGTGTTTTTTCAAAACACGCCGTATCGTATTCATCCCCCTCAATCACAAAGTATTTACCTTTTGCACTTTGATAACCTTGTCCGAAATTAACCGGAACCCCTCCAATAAAAAACCCTGGACCAGCGCCATACTCTTGAAGCAAATAAGCCATCAAAGATGTTGTCGTCGACTTTCCATGCGTGCCGGCAACCACAATCGATTCACGATCTTCAATAAAAAAATCAGTAATGGCCTGAGACATCGACGTTACCGGCAAACCAGACTTAACAAGTTCTTGATACTCAGGGTTTGAAAAACTGATAACATTTCCAACAACTACGAGGTCGATATCGCCCTGAATATTTTTTGGATCGTAGCCTTCAAACACTTTAATATTTAGCTTCTTTATTTCGTCAGACGCCGGTGGGTAAATCGGACCATCAGAACCCCTGACCTTCCAACCCTTTTGAACAAAAAGGCCTGCCAGAGATACCATTCCAGACCCACCAATTCCCATGAGATAAACAGTTTTCATTGATCTAATTCACTCCAAACTTTGTCGTGAAACAAAGGTCTTAGTTTTGAAATTTGAGTTCGATCATCTTTTGGATGCACGCAGTTAGTTAAAAGGACGACAATTGCTTGTCTTTCAAAATCAAGGTAAACCGACGTTCCCGTATACCCTACATGACCAAAAGTTAGCTTTGAAGCTTTTGTGCCGGCCAAAGATTTTGGCGGCGTTGCAATATCCCATCCCATGCCCCAAAGCCTACCATTTTTTGCCAAATAACGGGATAGAAACTGCCTTGAAGTTTGCTTTGAAATCACTCTCGAATCTCCCGTATATGTCATAAACCAGGCCTTTGCTATTTTCATACTAGCATCCAATGTGCCAAACAAACCTGCGTGCCCCGCAACGCCTCCCATATGATAAGCATTGCTGTCGTGAACTTCCCCCTGAATAATGCCTTTGCGCCCAGGAATATCTTCAGTCGCAACCGTCGCGTTTGCAGATATACCTTTAGATTTAGGACAAAACACAAATGAGCTTCCGTTAAACCAGTTGGCAAAATTTGCTTCAGCTAGCGCATCAAAGGTTTGCCCAAAACGTCTAGCCAAATACACTCCAAGCAGTATAAATCCTAAGTCACTATAGAGAACGGTTGAAAATGCTTCATATGCTGGATCACTCGAGGCTATTTTTTTAAGCACGGCTTCCTCGTCAGGCTCTTTTGATACATCGATCCACGCCTGCAAACCTGACTGATGCTTAAGAAGCGAACCCACGCGAGTATCCACTTTTTTACTCCAGTAAAGATCTGTAAGAACATCTCGAACATCATCTTCAAAAGATAAGCGCTTTTGATCAATGTAACGCGCAATGAGCGTTGTGGTTGCGAATACTTTGGTAAGCGAAGCCAAGTCAAAGTATGCGTTTTCGTCAATTGGTACACCCAAGTGATCTTGACGAGTTTTTCCTGTCAAATACTCCCAGGATACACCACTCTTTGACCACACACTTGCCGCGGCAGCGCTTCCCATACCATTTGCAATGAATCGATCTAATAAGCTTTCGATATCTTGCCATGCCATGATTTAACTTGAAACCAGAGGGTCTATTACAATTGTTTTCGATTCAATAGAGACTTTTCCACCAATTGGAAGCAAGGTTTCCATGTGTGCATGACTACTTGCTACACCATAAACCACTGGCGTGCCTTTTGATATATATCGACTTAAAATAGGAGTGAGATGTTTCATCGAATAGATTTTGCCTTGAAGATTTGTAAAATCTCCTAAGATAACGGCACAAAATTTCTTCAAAAACCCTGAAAGATAAAGTTGCGCCAGCATACGGTCAATTCGATAAAGAGGCTCACCTGTGTCCTCCAAAAACAATATGCTATTTCCGCGAGGTTTAGTTTCAAAGGGCGTTCCAATACTTGCTGCGATCATGGCTAAATTTCCACCAAAAAGTCTTCCCGTGCAACAACCTTTCTGAAACACATCGTAGTGTTTTCGCAAAAACAGTTCTTGCTTCACAGAGTTACTTAAAAGATCGAAAAGATGCATTTTTCTCCGATGAGCTAATTTACTAAATTGCTCCCCTGCTAAGACTGGACCATGAATTGTTATGACACCTGTTTTGAGAGTCACATAATTAAGCAAAACTGTTAGGTCACTCATACCCATAAATATTTTTGTATGCTGTCTAATTTTCTGAATTTTAAAATGGTCATATAATCTTAGCGACCCATACCCACCTCGCGCACAAAATACAGCGCGACTTTTGGCATTCCAGGCCGCCATCAATTCATTGGCGCGTCTGTGGTCAGAACCCGCCAAATAATCATTTCTACTGAAAATACTTTTTGATATTAGGCACTTATAACCTTGGGCCTCCAACCAACCAATAGACGTTTCAAGGTCGGTTCTGGCAAAAGGACTTGCCGGCGCAATGATTGAAATAGCGTCTCCGACCTTTAGTCTTTGTGCTCTTTTAAAACTGACGTTAGACTCCATGTGCCCTATGGCTCACTCGTTTAAAAAACTTGATTTGGGAAGAAACATGCAACATGCCTACGGCTTCGTCATTCGGTATTTTTTTTCGAGATGGGCTAAGCATTTTGAAATTTCTCCTAATATTATAGACTCGATTCAGAAATCCAGTCAGAAAAATATAGTTGTTTACGTCTTGCCTGCGGCAAATACTTTCGACTACCTTCTTCTTAACTTTATATGCCTTAAATACAAGCTTCCCCTGGCCTCATTTACAACAGATATTCCCTTCTTTCTATTTCAAAGACCTCTGAGGAGTCTATTTATTGCTATCACTCGACTCATTAAAGGTCCCCAAAATTCGGCTTCTACGTTAAATGAAGAACGCCAAATCCTTCATCAGACTCTTCTTGATCATAAACATGCTGCCTTGTTTTTGAAAAAACCTGGTGTCTTTAAGAAACCCGATCGATGGCATATTTTAATTTGGGAACAGCTTCTTATTTCTCAAAGCCGACTCAACGTTTCAATTTTTTTAGTTCCCGTTGTGTTTGCCTGGGGAAGATCACCAGAATCACTTAAGACACCTTCATTGCGAGTGCAGCTTCAAGAGTCAACTTCATTGGTGACCTTAAAAAGGTTCCTACTCCTACTCATTGAGCCACGACATGTAGAAGCTAAGCTTGGCAAACCTATTGCGGTCGATCAGTTTATGACTCAAACGAATACGAACAAACTAGATACTCAAGCTAAAAAACTACGAAGGTTACTTGCAAGCTATATGTATAGAGAAAAACAGGTTTTTACCGGTCCACCTTTAAGAACAAGAGAAAGAGTTATTCAAAAAGTGATGGCTGATGCGCGCCTCCGAAGCACGATTCAAGAATATGCTCAGCGAAAACATTTAGACGAACGAGATCTTTGGAAAAAAGTAGACCAGATTTTAAATGAGATGATCTCAAACTACAAACCTCACTACGTAAAAGTAGCTTTTCATATTGTGAAGTGGATTCAAGAAAAATTATATAAGACGGTATATATAGATCGCGATCAAATTGAAATGCTAAAAACGATTTCCAGAGACCACTCTATTCTCTATTTACCTTCACACCGAAGTCACATGGATTATATTTTACTTTCTAAGCTCCTTTTTGAAAACGGATTAAATCCTCCCCATATTGCATCAGGTATTAACCTTTCGTTTTTTCCAATAGGACCTCTTTTCAGAAACACCGGAGCGTTCTTTATTCGACGTAAAATTGCTGGGGACCTAATTTATGCAAGAGTCCTTGCAAGCTATATTCGATGGCTTATCAAGTGTGGCTACGCGCAGGAATTTTTTATTGAAGGAACGCGAACTCGAACCGGAAAACTGCAAACCCCAAAGGTGGGGCTTTTAACTAGCGAAATTGAGGCTTGTCTTGAGCAGCAACACAAAGATCTATTTTTAGTGCCGACATCTATCACATATGATCGGGTACCTGAGGAGTCCGAATATAGAAAAGAACATTACGGCCTAAGTAAATCCAAAGAGTCTTGGATGGGATTGATCAAAGCGCGTAAATTTTTAAAGAGAAAACATGGCAATATTTATGTGAAATTTGCTGACCCAATCTCTATATTTTCATACTTTGAAAAGGAAAGGGCCATACAACAAATTCCATCTAAGAACGCCATTCATCGTGTTGCCTCTGAGGTGGTTGCGCGAATTGGACAAAATACGATGATCACAGCTTCTGCCATGATAAGCCTATCTATTCTCGCGAGAGATACAGAACACATTTCGAAAGAAACTCTAATAAAAGATGTGAACTCTTTGTCGATATTGGCAATTAAACTCAAACTGCCTCTGACTTTTAGAGACTCACCCTCAAAGCTCGACATAGAACGATGGCTTAAGTTTTTCGTTGATTCAAGATGGTTGGACTCCAATGACAATCAAGACGTGTATAGACTTAGAGAAAATCATCGTTTTGTTCTTCAGTTCCATCAAAATCTTTGCATGCATCACTTTATTGAAGAAATTCTTTTAAGCTTTAAGAAACTCATTGAAGATCTTGATAACAAGGATAATATCTATCATACCATTGAGGGTATTCTCCTTTATGAATTTCCATACGCTCAAATAAAAGGCAGATTACTCACAACAACCACGAGTCCCGACTTTATGGTGCTTTTAGTCAAAGACATCGTGGAAACATATTACGATATTGCAAGTGCTAAAACGCCCCACTCTCGCGCTAATTCGGAACGGTTACCCCATGTGTTCAATAAAAAAAGAAGCCAATCCGTATTAAGGGCTAGCCAAGCATCCAAATACTTTCAACATCATTTAAAGATAGAAAGCGATAAAATCGAACAAACTCGAAGCGATCTAAAAATTATTCTTGATCTTTTATTTTAAACTCAATGCCCAACCCGAGTACTTTTTTACCTTCTTTATTTTTAGATGCATTTGAATGCACAACCGTCGCAGCCTTTGGTTCTTCTTTCCCTGATGGCTTTGTCAGTACAAGATTAATGTCAGTCCCTGGGTCCAAAAGATAATGTGTCGCAACGAATGCGCCGTGATCGCTGATATCAAGCATTCTTGAATAGATCAGAAAATCATCGCCCTCAAATCTCACCAGAGAATCTTCGCTCTTTCGAATTGCCCTTCTTTTCTCTACAATATTTTCCACATGGCCTCCTATGTCTTTTGTATAGCAGCTTACGTGCCAGATCATACATAAACAAACTATTGATTTTCAAGGACTAAATTCAATAATTTTATGCAATGCGATATATGTGTCTCAAAAAAAGCGACTTTTCTTGGGACGAATATGTCCTAAAAAATCAGAAATATTTTTGGAAAAATGTTTGATAACAAGCAGTTGTGTCGATAATCTGTACCTTGAGGGTTAAGTTGACCAAACCACTAGCCACGGAGAAAAAAAAAAGAAAAAAAAAAAAAGAATAAAAGAATACAGAAGAGAACACAAGATAAATACAAAAAGAGAATAAGAACACTAATGCGAAAAAAAAAAAAAAAAACATACGGTCGACGGCAAAAATCA
>JAGRAY010000042.1 GCA_020434375.1 Bdellovibrionales bacterium
AAAGGCAACAAAGCTTTTGAATCTAGTTGAGCAACAAAATCATTAAGAACTCCTACAGAATTTTTTGAAAAATAAAATGCCAACACAACGGATATAAGAGTCCAAAAAGCAGTAACATGTGCACCGCCAAGCAAGCGATACCACAGCACCGGGAGCCACAACATGAGAAAGACTCTTAAAAAAAAAGGGAAAAAACTCATGACTCCAAAAAACGGTATCCAACACCACGAACAGTAAAAATTCGCCTTCCATGATCCTTGAGTTTTTTTCGCAATGAAGAAATATGAACATCAATATTGCGGTCAACAATAGCAATATCGTGACCACGAACCCTATCAATAAGTTGGTCTCGCGTGTAAATTCTCCCGGCGCCTTCTATCAGACATGAAAGAATTTGAAATTCGGTCAGTGTCATGGAAATAGATTTCCCCAAAAGGGTGACAACATGTCGCTCTTTATCCAGAACCAAGCCATCCACATTTATTTCATGTGAACTAACAGAATTCTGATTTTGCCCGGCTCGTCGCCACAGCGCTTTGATTCTTGCCACAAGCTCTGCAGCTTTCACCGGTTTTACAAGATAATCGTCAGCGCCCATTTCAAGACCTTTCACGATGTCTGCTTCGTCTCCCATGGCCGTTAGCATAATGATAGGTATGTGCGCAGTTTTTTCATAAACTCTAATTGCTCGAGCCACCTCTAGGCCATGCAGTTTTGGCAGCATAAGATCTAAGAGAATAATCGAGGGCACCTTCAAACGAGCAATATTCAAACCTTCTTCCCCATCGCTCGCAATTTCCACTTTAAAACCAGCCTTCACAAGATGATAAGATAAAATTTCGGCAATTTCAGCGTGATCTTCAATCATTAAAATAGAAAGCTGCTCTTGGGTCATTGAAAACGCCACGAGTCATAACGGATAACCTTACAAATGACAAGTCGTGAAAGACGCAATAAATTTCCCTGGAATTTTGTCCGAGATATTTACTTTTGGGGACCAACTAAAACGATCAAGCCAATGAATTTATTTAGGAATCTGCCACTCACAAGGGTTCTCAAAAAACTGGGCATGATGTTTCACAGCCCTACCTATGAGACTTGCCGGTGCAATGACGCGACCTGGAAGTATTTTGATTTTTTTTTGAGAGCAAATCAACTCATTGGTGTCCGGGCAAAAAATATCCGGATAAGGATATTGAGTTGCCAAATATCCTGAAGCTACAACCATGCCTTCTTTTTGCTGATCCGTTAATTGGACCCAGGATCCAACAGGGAGAGGTCCCATAAACTGTGAAAATAATTTTGATATTTCACCGGTATATCGATTGGTTGAAGTCTTGGAAAGCAAACATCTAATAGCATCGTGTGGCGTCGCACATTGTCTCCCGTAGCTATTTGAAATCAAAGCATCATAGAAAATGTTAATTGAAGCCAATTCAACAAAGGGTCCTAAAGGTATCGTATCTCTAAATTGTGGGTAGCCTTGTTTCGTTCTAAAGTAGTGATGACTCAAAGCTATTTTCGCACGAAGATCAATGTTTCTTTGCAGGTATCCCAGTCTGAAAAATTCTTTTACACCTTTCTCGGGATGCGTTTTGTCGGGTTGACTCGTCGTTTCATAGTCATTCATATATCGCCCAACGTCGTGAAGAAGAATGGCAACTGCAAAATCTAGAAGTTCGTTTTTGGTTCGCTTGGCAAAAAAGCCCTGACACACGCTCATTAACATTGCATTAATGGGGTGACAAAAAGCATATTGATTGTCGGCCTGAGATAAGGTCATGAGCAACATCAACCTAGGATGCTTCTGAACTAAGTCGATCAATTCGCAAGTCACTCTCTGAATCCGCCTTAACACTGCTACTTTTTCTTCAATGTCTCCCGAGTCCGCATAATCTTTAAGTGCAAAATACAATTTCAAATAATTAATAACTGCAGAAAATAAACTGGGATGCAAAGGTAGCTCAAGTGGCGACTCATCAATTTGAAAAGGAGGTAAAAACATGAGCGTTTCGATTCTCTGCTGCGACGCAAAATTATTAAAAGTTTGAGCAAATGTTTCATCAATATCAGGTATTTTTTTAAGCACTGAAACAAGGCCAGTCCAATCCTCTCGAGATGTTCGATTCTGAACCATGATACCGCCTAAAAAATGACGTTTAAAATGATCGGAAAGAGCAAATATATTTTGCCTTTCAGACAAGATGGGTTTGATCCATAAGTCATTCATAAAAAACTGTTCCTCAATGAATTTGAATTGAAGTTGCCCATCGAGTTCAAAAATTATTGCCTCACATTGTTGAAGAATACTAATGGGCTGAGAAAAAATATCGTTGTTTGACTCATAGGTTTTTACGTTCCGAAACAATCCATATAGAGCTTTAAGCCATTTTCTCGACGCCGCATTGATAGCAATAATATGTTCCCGACTGCGATGTTTCATAAGCTTCCCTTACGATCTAACTTATCAAGCATCTCTCCCAATAGGCTTTTGATTGCTCTTTGAAAAAAGGCTTTTCGGCTCATTTTTCTAAGGAACTCTTTTGCAATATTTAATGGCAATTGATCTAGAGCATGAATTGCTGCCGACTTAATCTCAAGTGGCATTCGATTGTTTTGGATAATCAATTCGATCAACTCCAACGACTGTTCCTTGGCTATTTTTATAATGACTTGAAACCACCTCTTTTGTTCGATCGACTTACGCTTCAAAAAACTATCTTTCTTAAGTTCATCTACAAGAACATTGACCATATCTCGATACTGATGATGGTCTAAACTTTTCAACGCCATCATGCGTATACTGTCATTCGAATCTCTCAGAAATCTAGCTAAAAAAGTCTTTCTGGAGATTTCTGGCAAAAGTTCAACACACTTTGCAACTTCTTCTCTAACATTTTGATGTTCGTGAATAGACAAAGGACGTAACACATCTGCAAGCATATTTGGGCTTAACAGTTTCTTTAAAACTCGTATCATATCAATGACAATCATAATTTCAGACCGCCTTGATTGTTTTATAAAAATATCCGTTTGATCGGCACCAAACGTTGTCAAAAAATCAACGATTCTCGTGTGAAAAACTTCGATATCTACTTGTGCAACAAGTTCACAGATTCCATCACAAGATTTACTCTCAAGAAGACTAAAAAAATTGATCCATAACTCTACACTGCCTGGTAAGCCCCTGGAGTATCTTTTTCCTATTTCTCGAAATAATTCTGGATCGGATAGTTCACCAATTGATTGCTTCATAAATATTGCTTGTTGATTTGATTTATTTATTAATATGCTTTGACTTGCCATATATGTTTCAAGCCAAAAAAGTGCCATTTCAATATGACCCTCTAGAAAAAATGTTTTGAGATGAACTATGTAATTTAAAATCAGTTCTTGCCAGTCTTCGTCGTCAATTGATCTTTCAATGAGTTCACCATAAATATTGGCAATATCCGATAAATACTCGTCTCCCGGAGAATAAAGCGATTGTTTTTTCCAAAACTCGAGCAACTCCTCTGGATTTGAGAACGCAACTGGCTCAATAGCCTCAGCAGATATGTTCTTACTAGCAACTTTTTGTAACGACATATTGTCATTTCCCTCAAAAGAGGAAATGACTTTTTCAAAGACTTGCCTCCTAGATAACTCTTCATTTTCAAGATCATCGAGCATTTCATTTTGTTTAATTTGGATATGCATACTTCCGTCAAATGCATCAACCATTGTGTAATTAAAGTGCTTAAATTCGAACTTCCAAAAAAGCGTTGAGGTATCTTCTTCACGCGTGCTCATTGTTTCAAGATCCCTTGAAAACACTTTTACAATGTTTTTAAGTTCTTCAAGTGTTAAACCTCGCTCAAAATGAAGACTTCGAATACCGTCATAGTACATTTCAATTAAATAATTTTTTTCAAGCTTCTCTGATTGAAACACTACTTCTGTGTCAAGCCTCAACTGACTTCTAAATAGCTCTAATTCAATTTCTGGCGTTTCTCGAAGAATATCCTCGAAATTTTTTTTTAAATGCTCAAGGCCTCTTTCAACCTGGGTGTGACCATTCCCATATAGCATGGCCGTCTTGACAACTTTATCTAGATTCTGCAGAAGTGAGTTGATTTCCATGGTGGCCATGACTTATCTTTTATTATAGTCTGAAACATGAAAAAGTAATGCAGTGACAAAAGACGAGCTAAACATACGTAATTACACCCATTTGGACCTCCCTTTTTTTGTGGGACAAAGGCGACTTTTATATTCTACCTCAAATTCACCCGACACGCTTTCCGTGGAACTTCTTGGGCACAAATCCAAGGGCATGGTTCTAGGCACAGTGATTTTTGGCACCAAATCCGAGGGACCTCCTAAACACACTCATGGAGGTATGATCTCGTACGTCTTGGATGAAACCATGGGAGCCGCAGCCTGGCATGCAAAAAAGCAGGTCGTTGCTGAAACCATCGAAATCAAATTCAGGAAACTCACGCCACTTTTTACAAAACTAAGAATCTTCGGAAAAGTCCAAAAGACCGTGGGCGACAATGTCTATGTAATGGCAAAAATTTTTGACCAAGACAAAAAACTTTTCTGCACATCAAGGGGTCGATTTCGAATTTTGTCGAAAGATAAACTCAACGCACTAAAATTGTTGGTTTCATAGTTCGGATCGGACGACTTCGTCGTTGCGTTTGGTCAGACCTGATATCCTTAAAGTAAGGTTTGCTTGAAAAACATTACTTCAATTTGCTTTCGTAGGTTGGTAAAACAATTAACACGATATTAATGGTATTCTTTGACGTCCGTCCCTCATAAAATAGCTACTATAGTCGGTTGCGCTTAAGCTCATTTAGTGAATAGAAAGTACCGCGCCAGCTAATACCTCGATTCCACAACGTTTTGATCGTTGCATTGTACATGGTCACAAGCATCAATATGGCAGATATGGGAAACACAAAGGCTGTCCATGATGGCATGCGATGAAATCGATTATT
The DNA here is from genome assembly GCA_020434375.1 of Bdellovibrionales bacterium. Taxonomy (GTDB): domain Bacteria; phylum Bdellovibrionota_G; class JALEGL01; order JALEGL01; family JAGRAY01; genus JAGRAY01. The sequence continues at coordinate 4,989 of JAGRAY010000042.1, forward strand.
ATCGAGATTCACAAAAATCAAACTACCTGAACTCAGGAAAGAGACCATCCAAGTGTGTAAGTCGATACAGACAAACAAGTACACAAAGGGGAATACATGGAATAAAAGTGTCAATACAGTTAGTGCAAGCAGTTTCGTTACCTGATAATCTGCTCCAGCAAACGCGTTTTTTTCAAGCCCCTTAAAAAACTCCCAAAATGTTTCATACCAAAGCACTTTGACTTGATCTTGACCAAACAAAATATCTTGTTTTGTTTTAGAAAGTTTAAAAAGTTTACCAAGCATCAAATCATCATCGGGTCTGAGCATCAGCTTTTGATGACCACCAAGGCGATCGTAGGTTTCTTTTTTTACCAAATTAAAAGCCCCAATTCCCGCGAACTTCGAACTATTCGGTTCTCTCATCTTCCACGGTTGAAAATGTGCGGCAAAACAGAATGTAAAATAGGAAATCATCGGTGCCAGCATGCCTCGTACACCTAAAAGTTCGGGTATCACAGCCAAGTGATCAAGATCTTCTTGAACCACAAAACTCAGCGCACGCTTGAGTGCATCTTGCTCAAAAATGATATCGGCGTCAGTAAAGAGAATATATTTTCCTGTAGACTGCCGAGCACCCTTGAAAAGTGCATGGTTTTTGCCCAACCACCCCTTTGGAAGATCTTTTATATGAATCACTTCTAAGCGACTATCTTCAATTTTTAACGACTCAAGAATGACTTTGGTTCGATCATCTGATCGATCATTCACGGCAATAATTTTAAAATTTGGATAATCCACCGATAATAGTGATCGTACGCTTTCTTCGATTTTTTTCTCTTCATTACGCGCTGCCATTACTACGCTCAATGACGGAAGTTCGTTGGGTGAAATCGCTTCAATATGTTTTAAAATCTGAACGCGGCGGTTTCCTCGAAAAACCAAGATCGCCGATATGAGTGATACGCCAAAAACAACCCACACCAAAATGGTAAAAAGCATGACTTCGTTTTACACTGTTTTGATGAGCAGGGCGAATTTGATTTACCTGACTGTTATTACAGGCTTGGGACTTACAGGATGCATTCAAAACAATGGCTCATGCCCACAGGCTCCAAATAGAGCAAAGGGTTTTTCGCTTTCACCTCGAGGATTCCCCGACAGTTACGATCGCCTTGAAGACTTCTTTGTTGAAATTCAAAATTTCAATGATTCTGGTGTATTGTGGAGTGGTGCTTGGAGAGACGACGCACAAAATGGAGGCGATGCGGGACAAATTCCAGAAGCTGCAAACCTTCTTCAAACGCGTTCTCGCACCTACTGCTTTGTGCCTTCAGTGGTTTTTGGATGGCGCTCCGGAGCAGAGCTACACATCAAGATACCATCCAATTCCGACAATACCTGGCTTAATCTAGAAGCACGAAATGCATTTTTGGAAATGCTGACGTCGTACGTATCCCTTCACCGCCCACCCTATGTTTTTCTGGGCAACGAAAATGATTTTTACTATGAACAATCTCTTCTGGATTATGCCAATTGGTTAAACTTTTACAATTCAGCGTATGACACTATCAAGCTAAATTCACCTGAGACAAAAGTGGGTCCTGTTTTCAATTTTGAGCATTTAGCAGGATCAGGTCAACTCAATGGTTGGGTCACGGCTTATTGGGAAGCCCTTCTCAATCACGATTCGTCAAGAATCGATGTAATCGGTTTAACATTGTATCCTTTTTTTCACATTCAGCGCCCAACAGATATCCCAAATGACTACCTAGATCCTCTTTGGTCACGAATTTCCAAGCCAGTCGCAATTTTAGAAACCGGATGGCCAGCACAGCGCAAAGAAGACTTCAACCCACTTTGGGAGGTTTCGGAGCAATATCAGGTTGATTATCTCGAAAAATTGGAAGTTCTTTTAGCCAACAAAGATGTACCTATCATGAACTGGTTATTTTTATACGAGATGGAAAGCACGATTCAATCAGACGAGACCAATATATTCGGCAGCATTTCACTTCGAACTTCTGAAAACACCCCACGACTCGTCTGGCCTTACTGGTTAGAGTTGTGAGTTAGGGGTTTCGTTAAAAACACATTCCATGAGTAGATCTTCTGCCGTTACTTGTTCTTTCGTTTGAGGTATCACAATTGCAATTTGAGGTATTCTGATTTCGCATTCGGGGTCAGAGATATCAATGGAGGCAATCATTTTTGGAATCCACATGGCTGCTTTTCGGCCTTCTAAAAGAAAATCCTTTTCATCATCTGCATTTTTTTGAAATCGGCTTGGAACAGCCATGTCTTTAAAAAAACTTCTGACAAAATATTGAAGTTCAAAATTCCAGCGCAAAATATTCTTTGGATGCGTCATGCGCATCCACTTTTCAGTTTCATTGGGCCATTGATTGACTTTCACATCTTTATATCGACGCCTCTTTATTTTCAATTGATACGATAAAAGTTCGAACCATGATTTCTCAAATTGAATTGATCCCACAGTATCTTCGTACGACTTCGAAGGAAGCAAGTTAAACTTAATATCTACTTGCTCTGTTTGAACATTTGCTGTGCCCACTATCGTCCAATCTTCAATAGTTTCTTGAATATGGCACTCCGTTGCGCCTACATTGTTAAGAAAACAACACCACAGAAGAAATCCGACAAAAAAGCGACACAAAACTATTACATTGCTAAGCATTTTAGGAAGAGCTAGCCACTTTTACTTTAACTTCTGCGAGCTTAGGCATGGCTGACATTTTTCGGTACTGTGCCCATCGCATAATGTAAATAGCTTGCAAGATCAAGCCTGCACCAATTAATTGATACAAGGTGGGTAGTCTTTTTAAAAAAATCCAATCGGCAAATACCGACACAACCGGCATGGCATACGTCACCGACGATGCTCTTAAGGCACCCCAAGTATGAAGAAGTTTGAAATACAATACCCAGGCAATCGCCGTTGAAAAAACAGCCAGATAAGCAATCCCCCACAAAGCTCTTGGATGATTTCTAATGGCATCCAAGGACATCCAGCTCTGGGGTTCAAACATAAAACTCAGAGTAAAAAGAAAGAGCGCCGCTGGCATGGCCTGGAACACAAACCCCCAATACACACTAATTTGCGCGCCCATCTTGCGGGTTAACACTGTTCCGAAACCATAAGCCACCACCATGCCCATCACGGCTAACATGCCGTAAAACACGCTCTGATCCAATGAAAAGGCCTGAATCGAAGGCACAAACACAAAAAGAATACCCACAAAACCAAGACCAACGCCTATAAATTCCATAGGCATGGGTTTTTCATTTTTTAAAAGCTTGAACGAGAGCACAAACACCATAATAGGAAGCGTGCTGTTTATAATAGATGCAACCGCTGGCATGACAAACTGCTCCCCCCAAAAAAGGCAAGCCCAGGCAATGCCGAAGTAGATCATCCCAATGCCCATGAGCTGAAATATATTTTTCCTAGACAATAAAATACGGCGCTTTTTGAGAAACGCCACCGACATTAAAATTAAACCCGCAAGAAAAATGCGGATAGCTGCTGCTGCAAAGGGAGGAAAAAGTTCAAGCGTGACCCGGATGGCAATAAAGGAAAAGCCCCAAAGAAGGGTTAAAGCTATAAAAGAAAGCCAAGCCACTATGAGGCTAGGACTACCATACCCACATAAATTATGATACGACATTTTCCGATGCTTATTTGCATGCTAAAAAGCAAAATACATGGTGCCTTCGTCACCGAGGCCGATGTTGAATATGAGGGAAGTATTGGCATTGACCAATCTTTACTCGAGCTTTCTGGAATCTTACCCTTTGAAAAGGTGCACGTTTGGAATCGAAGCAATGGCCAACGGTTTGAGACCTACACCATTGTGGAGCCTCCAAAGTCCGGAAAAATTAGCGTTAATGGTGCAGCCGCGCTCTTAGTTAAACCAGGGGATGGTCTAATCATTGCTTCGTTTACTTGGACAGATCAGAACACGGCGAGCACACTTATCCCCCGGATCGTTTTGGTCGACTCTCGTAATATCGGAAAACTAAAGGACTAAAAACTTTTCAACGTTGCAGATTTTGGTAAAACCATCTGCGTATGAATGAAACTTCTCAATATTACAACGGTTTTGGTGGTTTACCGGTAGACATTTCAACGCACGGATGGCAAATCGACAAACTCTTTTATTCGGTTCACATCCTCATGATTTTGCTTTTTGTGGGTTGGCTGTCTTTTTTGATCTATACTTTAATTAAATTCCGCCAGAGACCCGGTCACAAGGCTGAGTATAATCCAGTTAAAACCAAACTTGGTAGCTACCTGGAAGTTGGCGTTGCACTCGTTGAAGTTTCACTGCTTGTATTTTTAGCAGTTCCCGCATGGAAAGCAGCAAAAACGCTTCGGCCTACTGGAAGCAATGTGGTTCAGGTTCGAGTTGTGGCAGAACAGTTTGCGTGGAATATTCATTTTCCAGGTAAAGACGGCGTTTTTGGCAATACTAAAGTTGAACTCGTTGACATTGATAACCCGCTTGGCCTTGACCCAGAGGATCCTGCTTCAAAAGACGATATTTTTACGATTAACGATCTACACCTACCCATCGACAGACCCATTTATATTAAGCTCACCTCGAAAGACGTTATTCACAATTTTTATGTCCCTGTCTTGCGCGTAAAACAAGATGCGGTGCCGGGCATGGTGTACCCAGTTATTTTTCAAGCCAAGCAAACGGGTTCTTTTGATATTGCTTGTGCGCAACTCTGTGGTTTAGGGCATTACCGAATGAAAGGGGCCATCACAATGGAAACAGAAGATGATTTTCAAACCTGGCTCAGCGAAAACGCCCCATCTATATAATTAAATGAAAACCAATCAGGAGACTTAATAAAATGAGCGATCACAATCACGAACATCATTTACCGTTTTGGAGAAAATATATTTTCTCAGTAGACCATAAGGTTATTGGCATTCAATATGGCCTTACTGCCTTAACATTTTTGTTTTTTGGATTTTGCCTCATCATGATGTTGCGTTGGCAACTCGCCTTTCCAGGCAAAGAGGTGCCCGGGTTTGGTTGGCTTTTCAAAAATTCTGGAGGCATCATGCCGCCAGAATTTTACAATCAGCTGGGGGCGATGCACGGTACGATTATGGTCTTTTTAGGTGTGGTTCCGTTAGCGGTGGGTGCCTTTGGCAACTACTTGATGCCACTTCAAATCGGTGCACCCGACATGGCTTTTCCTAAACTTAATATGATGAGCTATTGGGTCAATCTTGTAGGCGGCGTGTTAATGCTTGCCAGTTTTTTTGCTCCGGGTGGCGCGGCGTCTTCGGGTTGGACTTCCTATCCTCCTCTGAGCGTCATCGCAACCACAGGACAAACCATGTGGCTTCTTTCCATGGTCTTTCTAATCACATCGTCTTTACTTGGTTCTATTAACTTTATTACAACCATTGTTTTAATGCGTGCCAAGGGATTATCATTTATGAAAATGCCTTTCTTTGTCTGGGCACAGTTTATTACAGCTTTTCTTCTTCTTTTAGCTTTTCCTCCTCTTGAAGGAGCAGCCATTTTGCAGTTGATGGATCGCGTGGCCGGCACAAGCTTTTTTCTGCCAACAGGCCTAGTGGTTGGTGGTGAGGCCCTTGCCGTCAGTGGTGGCGGAAATGCTATTTTATGGCAACATCTTTTTTGGTTCTTAGCACATCCTGAAGTGTATGTTCTTATTCTGCCAGCAATGGGCATTGTCGCTGAGATCATCGCTTGCAATACACGAAAGCCACTCTACGGATATCGTTCACTTGTGTATGCTGCTTTGTTTTTAGGTTTTATGTCTTTTGTGGTTTGGGCGCATCACATGTTTCTGACAGGCATGGGCACCTTTATGAGCAACTTCTTCATGGTCACCACTATGATTATTTCAATTCCATCGATTATCATTTTAACGGTACTAATTATTAGCCTTTGGGGAGGCTCGATTCGATTTAACGTTCCCACTTTATTTGCAGTGGCTTTTTTGCCGATGTTTGGTCTAGGTGGTTTAACAGGATTACCTCTTGGCTTTAATGCCACAGATATTCACCTTCACGACACGTATTACGTCATTGGCCACTTTCACTATGTGGTCGCTCCCGGAACCATCTTTGCGCTGTTTGCCGGTATTTATCATTGGTTTCCAAAACTCACTGGCAGGCAAATGAACTCATTTTTGGGTAAATTACATTTTTGGCCATCGCTTTTGTTTATGAACGGAATTTTTATGCCCATGTTGGCTTACGGAGCGGCAGGCGTTTCAAGACGCCTTTATGACCCTACTGTTTACGCTCACGCACAACCTGTTCAATGGATGAATGTGGTAATGTCGATTTCAGCTTGGTCTTTGGCTGTGGCTCAGCTTCCATTTATTATTAATTTTTTCTACAGTATCTTCAAAGGCAAGAAAGTTCAGGAAAATCCATGGGAAGCCACGACGCTTGAATGGGCTGCACCATCTCCACCCCCTCATGGCAATTTTGCAACCGAGCCGGTGGTTTATCGTGGACCTTATGAGTACAGCGTTCCCGGAGCGCCTAAAGATTTTTCACCACAATTTCAAAAGGAAAGTTAAAATGACTCAAACTTCAACAACCCTAGAAAATGTTAGCACTAACGATATTTCCTACGCCAAACTAGGTACGTGGTTATTTTTAGCTTCAGAGGTCATGCTTTTTGGAGCGCTTTTTTCATCTTATATTTTTCTGCGAATGGGATCGCCTTC
>JAGRAY010000043.1 GCA_020434375.1 Bdellovibrionales bacterium
ATTTGATAGGCCGAACGATGAATGCGCTCGACAAATTCAGGAATAACCCAGACCCTTGCTTTTTGTTCAAAAACTTCCCCTAAAACACCTTTTTCAGGCAAGACGATATGCGCTTCAATATGAGAATCCATATGTTTGAAGTAATTTTCAAGACTTCTCCCCGCGCCTCCCCCATTAACGCAGCTATTTAAAAAAAGGACTCTCATCTTTTGTAGCCTTATACCTTAGAAGCCTGAAAAACCAAGCGGAAACAAGCCTTCACCGAGTTACCTTCTAGGTGTTTACTCACAATGTGACAATTCCTACGATCAATACCCGAAAGGGGTTCTTGGAAGATCTTCGATAACACGCTAGAATAGCTCTAGCGTGTCCCCAAAGCCCATCAATTTGTCTCTTCAACCCAAAGACGTCGAATCTCTTATTAAAGTGGGATCAGCCCTTATGGCGGAGCATGATCTCAATAAACTCCTTTCGTTGATTTTAAGGAAGAGTCGAAAGATCCTCGGTGCCGACGCTGGAAGTCTATTTTTGATTGAATGGAAAGGCAACGAAACACCTACACATCTTCGATTCGAACTCAGTCAAAATGATTCCATTGAAGTTTCGCTCCATGAAAGCCGCTTGCCCATTAATATGAAAAGCCTTGCTGGTTATGTGGCTCTCACAAAAACACGCCTTCTAATCGACGATGTTTACAATATTCACAGAGAAATGCCTTATCAATTCATGAATACGTTCGATAAAACCACAGGCTATCGATCCAAGTCACTGCTTTCCGTTCCGATGCTGGATCACAAACATACAATGATAGGAGTCATTCAACTGTGGAATAAAAAACTAAACCCAAAATTAGTGTTGACCGAAAAAAACACGAACAAAGAAGTTATTCCCTTTGATGAAAGCGACTGCTTTCTTCTTGAATCATTGGCCTCACAAGCAGCCATTGCTGTGGAAAATGCAAAACTCTATAGTGATATTGAGCAACTCTTTGAAGGTTTTATAAAAGCCTCTGTGCATGCCATTGAAGCTCGTGATCCAACCACTTCTGGACATTCAGAAAGAGTCTCAACGCTAACGCTTGCTTTAGCACAAGAAGCTAATAACCGAAGTGACGGTATCTTTAAGGATATTTATTTTACCGACAAGCATCTTAAAGAAATACAATACGCATCTCTTCTTCATGATTTCGGAAAAATCGGCGTTCGTGAATCTGTTCTAGTGAAGGCAAAGAAATTGTATCCTTTGGAACTGGAAGTTATTCGCAATCATATTGACATGCTTCATCAAACATATCGTATTGAGCTACTGGAAAATCAGGTTCAATATTTAGCAAAAGGAGGCAAGAAAAACGACGATCTATGGAACAACCTCGAACGTACTTATCAAATGAAAGTCGAGTCACTTCAACAAACGTTTGATGCTATTTCAGAATGCAATGAACCGACCGTACTGTCAAAAGATGTCGAAATACAATTGCAACGTTTAAAAGATATTCATGGAAAACGTCTGGATGGTTCGACTTTTGCTCTTGTTAACAGCGATCAGCTTTTTCGCTTATCTATTTCAAAAGGAACGCTTTCTAGTGAAGAACGAAAAGAAATTGAAGCTCACGTAAGTCACACCTACGAGTTTCTAAAACAAATTCCATGGACTTCTGAACTTAAAAACGTTCCCGACATTGCACATGCGCATCATGAAAAATTGAATGGAACTGGGTATCCACGTGCCCTTGAATCTAAAGAAATTCCTGTGGCCTCTCAAATCATGGCGATCACAGATATTTTTGATGCTTTAGTGGCTCGAGATCGTCCTTACAAAAAAGCCATATCAAGAGACAAAGCCCTTCAAATTTTATCTGACGAAGCGAGACAAGGCATGATCAATAGTGATTTTGTTGATTTATTTATTCGCCAAAAAATCTTTCTTTTAACAACATCATGATTTTATGGAGTTGCATTCTTGCCTTTATCTTTCTGAGTACCTCGATTTTCTATTTCCCAGGTTGGTTTGATTCGCCAGAATTGGTTTTGGCCATTGAAACACTAGGTGTATCTCATCCGCCGGGCCAGCCGATCTACTTGTTATTGGCAAAACCATTTACCTATTTACCTCTTGGAACTGTTGCGTACCGAACTTCACTTTTTTCACTCACTTGTTTTATTGTCGCAAATTTTTTCTTTGCAAAAACTATTGTTCGACTTCTAGATTCTTATTCAAATAAGACGCTCTATGGCTGCGTATTTATTGCTCTCGCAGTTTTTTCTCCAGAACTTGTATTGCAAAGTAATAGAACCGAACTTTATGCACTGTGCATGTGCTTATCTTCTATCATTATTTATCTTGTCATATCTTACGAACAGAGTGCCGACGCACGCCTATTATTAATTGCTGCTTTTGTTTTGGGTTGTTTTATGCTTGTGCATCCGGTTCTTGCGCTTCCTCACCTCATTGCTCCCGTAGCAATCATTCGCAGCAAAAAAAATCTTAAACACTTCATCGTAGCATCGCTTTTCCTTATGACCGCCAGCCTCATTCTTTTGTACATGCCTCTTCGAGCAACGACAAATCCAAGTCTTAATTGGGGTGACCCCAAAACACTTCGCGCGTTTCTTCATGGTGTTTTTGCCTTAGACTATAGCTCATTTCATGTTCCAAGCCTGAAGATAAAAACACTATTAAGCCTGTTGACCCACCATTTGGGCATTACTCAACTTTCACTTACATTTTTGGGATTGATTCTGCTTTTCAAAAATCAAAAGAAGCGAGTCTTCACTTTATTTTTAATAGTGATTGCCACTTCTTTTATTTTTTCACTGAGAGTGGGTTTTTATTCTCAGAACCCAGATTCCTACGGATACATCGCCAATGCAATTCTCCTCATACATCTCCTTGCCGTACTAGGCGTCATACAAATCAAAACCCTGCCGACATCAAGTAAAATCAAAGCCTGCCTTATCGGGGTTTCTATCCTCGTTTTAATCATGCCAAAGCTAAAACCTGCGAGGGCTGTAACACAAATTAGTGGAGGTCAAGAGGTTGCCCTTTTATCTCAGGCACCGTTGAGCGTTAGGGCGTCTAGTATTTTTGTCTTGTCTAGTGATCATTGGATTTTTCCCATGTGGTATCGGAACCATTTGTCATTGCAAGCTTCTTCACATTTGTTTGCTGCAGAGGGGCTAATGAATACAAAATGGTATCAAAAGAAGACCAAGAACCGATTTGACCAACTCAAGTGGGCAAAGCAATTATTCTCAGAGCAGAATAACCCTAAGGCGTTGGCCTTGTATCAATTATTGCAACACAGACCCATCTTAACGAACGAACTATTTAGCAAGTGTCACGCCCAAGACATTTTTAAAATTGAAGAAGGGATGTGTGCCCAACTTGCATTGTTTTATTTTAAAGGAACCATTCTTGAAAAACATTATTCAAAAGGCTTACTATTTTTGGAATCATATTTAAATTTCCCTAAGCTGGTTTCCCGCAAGCCAGATTGTAAAAAGCCTAAGAACGTTAACTTACCTTTTCAACTCGAATCTCACAAAATGGCGTCATTTCTTCCAACCCTTAGTCACCTTCGAAACGAATATCTTTTACTGTATTTGGGATGTTATGGTGGCGTTGAAAAAAGTCTTCTTCAGATCCTCCCCAATGAAACGCTGGATGATCGAAACTGGAAAAAGTGGCTTTTATAGCAACAATCGAAACTTCTAATCTTCTTTTGTGGTACTAACCTTTTGTAAATATTTGTGTAGGCTTTCTCTTTCTCGTGCTGTCAGTTTAAAAAATCGAAGGCCACACCCCACGCCCTGATGACGCCAAACTACTTCTGCTTTGGTATCAATTTTTGAATCACTATCTAAATAAATAACCAAGGTTAAAATCTCACCAACAAAGGGGGGCGTTTCAGTGAGAAGACAAAGACCACCTTCAGAAATATCTCTGGTCTGGAAGGTTTTTGGCTCAGATTCGATTTTTGAAATAACGTCTACTTTGGCTTTAAAACGTTCAAATTTTCTTGGCTTGTCGTAAGGTTTTTTCATTTTAATCCTGAATTTCCTTTAGACCTTTTTCAAGTCGTTTTGCACCCTCTAGGAGCTGATCGATACTAGATCCAAAGCTGATTCGAAAATGGCCAGGCGCACCAAAGGCTGTTCCGGGAACAACTGCAACGCCACACTTTTCCAGCAAATAGAGACACAGCGTAATATCTGTATCAAGAAGAAGTCCATCAGATGTTTTACACCCCAAGTATTTTTTGCAGTCTGGAAAAAAGTAAAACGCACCTTCGGGTTTATGATACGAGAACAATTGTCGCTTAGAAAAAAATGCGTCTAGTTCATCTCGCCTGTGCTCAAAAGCATCTCGCATATCAATAACGTCTTTTTGGTCACCTTGAATAGCTTCTAGAGCTGCCCACTGTGATATTGAGCTTGCGTTGGATGTGGTTTGTCCTTGTATTTTTGCCATGAGCTTAATGATAGGTTCACTGGCTACGGCCCATCCCAATCGCCATCCCGTCATCGAATAGGCTTTAGACACACCATCTATTAGAACCAAACGCTCAATCGACAGGTCTTCAAACATGCCAATCGACATAAACTTTTTTCCATTGTAAACAAGTTGACGATAAATATCGTCTGTAACAATCAATATTTCTGGATGCTTCGCCATAAGCTTTGCAAATTCTTCAAAGAATTTTTGAGAATACATGGCACCCGTTGGATTAGACGGACTATTGAGAATAATCGCTCTCGTCTTGGAGTTTAATACGCTTTCGATGGCTTCGATGGAAGGTTCGAAACTGCTTTGAATATCGGTTTTGACAATGACCGGTTGACCTCCAACCATCGCAACCATATCTGCGTACGACACCCAATAAGGAGAAAATACTACGACTTCATCTTGAGGTCTAAGTATCGCGTAGAACAAATTAAAAAGAGCTTGTTTCGCGCCGCTTGTCACAATAATATTTTTAGGTGCGACAGCTCTAGAATAAACTGATGTACTCAAGGTAGCAATAGCTTCTTTGAGTTGAGCAATGCCTCCAACTGCAGTGTAGTGCGTTTCTCCTGAGTTCATGGCTTTGATTGCGGCTTCTCTTACTCGAAGCGGTGTATCGAAATCAGGCTCCCCTGCCGTTAAATTAATAATAGATTGCCCCATGGCCGCCATTGATTTTGCCTTTTGATTTAACTCTAATGTGGCAGACGGCTGCAGTTTTTCAATAAGTGGATTAGCGATCATATTTTTCCTTCAGTTTAATGGACACTATTGGTGGAACCATTTGATCAAAGTTTCCACCAAGTCGAGCGACTTCTTTAATAATTGTCGAACTTAAAAACGAATACCGACCTTCAGTCATCATGAAAAGCGTTTCAATATCTCTCGCCATTGCCTTATTAGACAAAGCCATTTGAAATTCATATTCGAAATCTGAAACGGTGCGAATACCGCGAATCAATACTTTTGATTGCTTTGATTTTACATAGTTGACGAGTAGCCCTGAAAACATCTCCACGGTTACATTTGAAAAACCTTTTAAAGATTCTTGAATCATCGAAAAGCGCTCGTCGATCGTAAACAATCCCTTTTTAGGTGAATCTTCAGCTAAAGATACGATGACACGATCAAAAATCAGTGAAGCTCTTTCTACAATATTAAAATGTCCCAACGTAAAAGGGTCAAAAAATCCGGGATATATGGCAACTTTCATAGACATAACTTAAGAAATGTTAAACGCGTATCTCCTATTTCATGAGTTCTGTGAATCAAATAATAATCAGATTTGAACATATCAGAATGTTTGCTCTGTTCAATAATTATAAGAGCATTGGGTGAGAGCAGACGACGAAAATTTTCATCCCTTAAAACGTTATGCTCTTGGTCTGTCTCATAAGGTGGATCTAAAAATACCATTTCATAATTGCCCTTCACTTGACTTAACGCCTTGGGCAGATGGCCTTTAAAAACAAAAGAAGCATTATCAAACCCTAAACTGATGATATTTTTGCGAATCAATCCGACATTTCGAGAATCTTTTTCGACAAATGTAACAGACTTCGCATGCCGACTAAGTGCCTCAAGCCCTAAAGTGCCAACACCAGCAAACAAGTCTAAAATGGTTTTACCTGAAATATCAGGGCCTATAATATTAAACAGTGCCTCTCGGACTCTAGATGCAGTAGGCCTAAGCGCCGATGTATATTGCGTTGGTGTTTTTATCAAGCGTCCGCGTTGAAGCCCACCTGTGATTTTGATTGCCATGGTTTTGACTCAATATAGCTTGACAATCTGTATTTCAAAACCAATAATTTCTACAATGGTTTCAGCAGCTTCCCTACCTAACTTTGATAAAATCGTATATAGTTGATTTGTAAAACCATGCGAATCAAAGCAAAGCCACATAGTTTGGAGGAGTCATGTCAAAAAATCTTCTAGTTGCAGAAGATAGTATGGTCATTCAAAAGGCCATTGGTGTAACCTTTGCCAAAGAAAAGGACTACACACTCAGCTTTTCGAAGGACGAGTCAGAAGTCATTTTGAAAGCTAAAGAACTAAAACCCGATGCAATAATTGTAGATATTAATCTCGGTGGAAAATCGGGGTACGAACTTTGCCAAGCGATAAAAGCGGACCCTCAACTTTCGTCAACTCGAGTACTCATTTTATCGAGCTCTCAAAATACTTATGACGAAGCAAAGGGGAAGCAATCGGGCGTTGATGACTATATGGTTAAACCATTTGAAACCCAGGCATTGATTCAAAAAATTGAAACGTTACTTAAAGGTAAAAGTTCAGAAGTTTCAAGCCAACCCGTATCGAGTGCTGCTAATGGATTGACCGCACAAGATGCATCGCCAGCATCAACTATATCGTTATCGTCACCCTACGATATGAACCCGTCAGAGTTACCAAATACCGCCTCTTCAAATGCCTCATCTATAAGCGATACACCTTTTATCGACCTTGACTTTGCCTCATCGAGTGACGATCAAAATCAAAACCTTGGACTATCCCTCGACAATACAAACTCGCCTCCGATTCTTAAAGACACAACCCAGCCCATGCCAAAGGATCAAAATCAAAATACACCTGATCTTGCTCCCGACCTTGTCAATGAGGAAGAATTTTGGAACTTTTCATCTAGCGGCTCCGAAAACGACTTGAATTTACCGGAGGTGGTGTCACCGGAAAACGCTACACCTTTTTCCGAGCCGCAAAACATGAATGAAACACCTTCTCCTGAGCCGTGGCAAGACCTTGCGCCTGCAGATGATAATCTCGAAAATAAAGGACCTAAAATTGATTTTAATCTAGATGATGCCGACGCAGTCGAGTTGTCTTCCGCCCCTGAATCACCCGAGCTATATAGCACACCTGATGTAAACAGTGATCCTATGGATCTATCTGAAGACCAAAAGGTTGAACCGTCCTATAATCTTAACGCTGAACATCATCCCACTAAAAAAGATGTACCTTCAAACATGCCTTATGTATCAGGGCAACCCTCTGATATTCAGTTGTCTGAAGCGCAAATAGAAGCCATCGTCACCCGCGTATTCAAATCGGTTATTGAGCGAATCGCCTGGGAAGTGGTGCCAGACATGGCCGAAACGATCATCAAAGAAGAACTCGACCGCCTGATAAAAAAATAGTCTCCAAACGGTGCCAGCCGTATCTTTGTAACACCAGGCATTGCAAAATACGTCTGACACTAACTAAATCTTTAAAAATATGCTATTGGAGGCCCAATGCCTACAGAGTTGACAAAAAACTATGATCCTAAGTGCGTGGAAACACGGATTTATGCAGAGTGGGAAAATGCGGGTTGTTTTGGTGCTGATGCTACGGATTGTGCACCTCCATTTACCATTGTAATCCCCCCTCCCAATGTGACGGGAGTTTTGCACATGGGACATGCCCTCGACAATACGCTTCAAGATATTCTTGTTCGGTATAAGCGCATGAGTCAATTTGCTACGCTTTGGGTTCCTGGAACCGATCATGCCGGCATAGCCACACAAAATGTTGTGGAAAAGCAACTCGAAAAAGAAGGCATCGAACGAAAATCTATGGATCGAGAAGCCTTTTTGAAACGCGTTTGGGAGTGGAAAGAAAAGTCTGGTGGACAAATTATTCACCAGTTAAAACGTCTTGGAGCTTCGTGTGATTGGTCTCGTGAACGCTTTACCATGGACGAAGGGCTTTCCAAAGCTGTACGTCAGGTTTTTGTAACGCTTTATAAAGAAAATTTAATTTATCGGTCTAACTACCTTGTGAGTTGGTGTCCACGCTGTCAAACGGCCCTTTCAGACTTGGAAGTCGAACACGAAAACATCGAGGGAAAGATCGTCTATTTTAAATACCCACTTGGAGACGGTCGCCATATTATGGTTGCCACAACACGACCTGAGACAATGCTAGGTGATACTGCGATTGCCGTAAATCCAAAAGACAAACGTTACAAAGACTTCATTGGCCAAGAGGTCATTCACCCTCTCACTCAGGCCCGACTAAAAATCATCTCGGATTCCTATGTTGACCAATCGTTTGGTACGGGAGCTGTCAAAATTACACCTGCACATGATGTTAACGACTACGAACTTGGAAAAAGACATCAACTTAACATGCCCACCATACTAAATGAAGTTGGACAAATAGAACTGCCAAATTCTATATATCACGGACTTGATCGCTTTGAAGCTAGAAACAAAATTATTGAAGATTTAAAAGCCCTCGGTCTATTTGAAAAATCGGAACCTCATCAACACGCCGTAGGTCATTGTCAAAGATGTCGTACAATCATCGAGCCACGAATTTCAGATCAGTGGTTTGTTAAAATTAAATCATTGGCTGACCCTGCGATTGCCGCGGTCAAAAATGGCCAGACCCGTTTTGTTCCTGAGCATTGGACAGACACCTATCTCTCGTGGATGGAAAACATCAGAGATTGGTGCATTTCTCGCCAATTGTGGTGGGGTCATCGAATTCCCGTTTGGTATTGTCAAGATTGCGATCACCAAACCGTAAGCATTGAAGACCCTGTTGAATGTGAAAGTTGTGCATCACCTAAGCTCATTCAAGATCCAGATGTGCTTGACACTTGGTTTTCTTCAGCTCTATGGCCATTTTCAACCTTAGGATGGCCCGACGCCTCCCCAGATTTGAAGAAATTTTACCCTACATCTGTTTTAGTCACAGGGTTCGATATTATTTTTTTCTGGGTTGCTCGAATGATGATGATGGGCCTCAAGTTTATGAAGGCAGCGCCTTTTGAAATCGTTCATATTCATGCTCTAGTTCGTGACGAACACGGAAAGAAAATGTCGAAATCTAAAGGCAATGTCATTGACCCTCTTGTACTCATGGATCAATACGGAACTGACGCCTTTCGATTTGCCCTCGCCTCATTTTCTATACAAGGTAGAGATATCTTACTTTCTGTCAAACGTATTGAAGGCTATAGAAATTTCATCACAAAACTTTGGAATGCGGGTCGCTTTCTAAGGCAATCACTCTCTGATAAACCAATTCCCGATAATCCATCTTTAGCTGACCAATGGATTCTTGAACGTCTTTCACAAGTGACAGAAGAATTGAAAATAACACTGGAAAGTATGAAATTTAATGAAGCGGCTGATCTGCTCTATCAGTTCATTTGGCACGAATACTGTGACTGGTATCTTGAGATGCAAAAAGTGACTCCTAACTATAAGGTTGCCCTCCATGCTTTTAATACAATTCTGCACTTACTTCATCCGCTTTGCCCTTTCGTCACAGAAGAGCTTTATCAAACGCTTATAGAAAATAAGCCGTCACCGTTTCTCATGTTGTCGTTGTTTCCAAAAGCCCAAAAACAATCGGATTCAAGGGTCTTAAAAACATTTGATCTTATTCAATCTTTAATTGAATCCATTCGAAATTTTCGATCGGAAAATAAAATTGCGCCTTCAAAAAAACTTACCATTCAAATCGCAAAAGAAAGTTCCAAGACCAATCAAGATCTAGCCATGACGCATAAACCTTATGTTCTAAGTCTTGCTGGCGTGCAAAATCTCTTTACAGCAGATCAATCGGTTTCCATGGATAAGACCTCTAAACTGCAAGTACAAAATCACGATATTGAATTAATTGTGTCTTGGGAAGGTCTTATTGATACGAATGCTGAAAAAGAACGAATTACAAAGCAACTAGACCAAGCGCGACAAGATCAAAAGTTCTTAGAAACTCGTCTTCAAAAGAAGAGTTATCGAGACAAAGCTCCAAAACATCTTATCGAACGAGACGAGCAAAAACTCAAAGAAGCAAGTACCTTGGTAAAAAAATATGAGTCTGAACTTAAAGGCCTCTAGATTTCCTGAACTTTCCACACAATATCTTGGAAAACCATTTTTTCACGTTAACACCACCGAATCCACTCAAACACTTTTAAAAACACTTTTGCAAGAAGGACACCAGGAAGGCACAGCCGTTTTATGTGATCATCAAATTCAAGGAAAAGGTAGTCGCGGAAGAAAGTGGTTCAATTTACCAAAGCCACAAATCTATCTTTCTATCGCTCTTACGCAAGAGATGTTTGCTCCCACACCTATATCGGCTCTTAATATAGCTTTAGGCATTGTTATGGTTAATATTATTCGACATTTTGGAATTCAGTCGTGTTACTTAAAATGGCCTAACGATATCTATATTCATCAAAGAAAGCTCTGTGGAATATTGTCTGACTTGGTTCAACTAAAACCTCATCGAACATTCATTGCTTCGGGTATCGGGCTCAATTATGAAGGCACTCCAGAAGAATTTCCGGATGAACTTAAAGAGACCGGCACAGTTTTAAGTGAACACCTAGCACCCCTGCCTAGCCGATTTGAATTGATCGCTTCATATCTACATGAATTAGAGGTGTACCTTAAGCTACTCCAAAAAGACGGAGAAACACGATTGGTTTCGGACTTTGAGCGCCTTTGGATTTTTAAAGATAAAGTTATTCAAATTCAATTGGACGGAACGCTTTTTGAAGGTCTTGCCAACACGATTGATCGAAATGGCGCTTTGCTTCTTGAGACACCCAATAAAATGTTAAAAATATATTCCGGTGAAATTCTTATGACAAAGACGATAGATTAATATCTAAATCTGTCAGAAACCGTGCCTTAAACCTCGTCAATATCTTCGTAATAGGTTCATAGAATATGATCACTAACGTGCTATTTGCTACGCCTCGAAAAACATCCCACCAAAGGCTTGTGGTTACATAAAATAATACAAATGATCCATTTTGATCAGGCAAGGTGGGCCAAGCCCAGATATTCATTAAAATTCCGTATAGAATCCCCATAGAAAAAGCGACAAAAGCCAGGCTCCATTTCGATCGGCCAACAGTCATTCCAGAAATGAGTCCTATCAAACCACTTGCCATAATTTGGTAAGGCGTCCATGGCCCCAATCCACCACCCCAAAAACCACTCATGAGCATCGAAAGCATCGCATTTAATAGGCCAATCACCCCACCAAAAATGTGTCCCACTAGGATCGGAATCAAGAAAAAAGCACTGGCACCCATCGGCAGAGGTAGAAACCTTAAAACAGTCGCCAGGCAACCAAG
>JAGRAY010000044.1 GCA_020434375.1 Bdellovibrionales bacterium
TCAAAAACAATTTTCTGTGACGCAGTATGCGGTTCTTTCCAGTTTATTTTCGCTGCCAAGAGTTTTCACGGGACCCATTACAGGTTACTTGGTTTACGCTGCTGGGTGGAAGGTATTTTTTCTTATCACCATGGTTTCAGGTATTCCCGGTCTCATGTTACTGCAGCGATTTTCTCCTTTTGGTGAAAAAGATCCGCAGGCTTCAGTAACCCAAGACTAAGAAAATAGTAGCTAAGCGTTTGTCAAAAATTTCTTGAGCGTCTCATAGGCATTTTCTGTGAGTGACTCGCCGTCACCAAGTAACAACAAATCGAATTGAAATTCTAAAAGGCGATTTAAAGCGAGTTTCGCTTTAAACGGGTTTTCAAATTTTTCATCTGCCAACATCGATAGGGAGCCTTTTGGCTTACCAATAACGGCATCGCCAATAATCATGGCGGCTTTTTCATGAGGAAAATAAAATGATGTCTCGCCCCTAGTTTTTCCATCACAGATGTGAATAGCTTTAATGCCACAAGAAAGAATATCTTGATCTTTAATCGTTCGATCGACGGGCATCTCGATTAAGCTCTCATCATGCTCGTGAATCCAAACGGGACAGTCAAAGATCTCTCTAAAGACACCGCTTGCTCGTGCGTGATGTTTATTAGTTAAAAATATATTGTCGGGTGCGCCTCTAGTTTTGATAAACTGAATGACATTTTCCGTGGGTTCAGGAGGATCAATAAGCGCGGTTTCGCCATCATACTGGATATACCAACCGTTAAAGTCGAGTCCTTTGTCGGTATTGAACTCTGACCAAGTCCATATGTGAGGAGAAATTTGCCTCACTGTTCAAAATCCGGTTCAGTCAGCTCACCTTGATCAATGACATCTCTTCGGTGAATTTCTAAAATGGCTTTAAACAAGACCTCAAGATCAGATTGACCCATCATTTCGATTCGCTCAAAACCTTTACGAACGGTGAACTTCACCTCACCTTGAGGATAGTCTGATAGTACATTGACCTTCCAATCGTGGTCCGACAACCATTTTCTACACGCTTCCCAAGTAGGTTCTTGGATATCGAGTTCTTTATTTTTTATCGTTTCAAATAGAGTTGATTCAGTTTTATTCATAAACATTTTTTTTAACAAACTTCTTGTAAAAAGCATAATGGTTTATAGTTTGGGCAATGAAATCTCAACCAAAGCCTCTAAAAGCATATAAAAACCCAGATTTTATCGATAGTATCGATGCCAGGGAAGTCCGCATTTTATCTGAATTTCTAGAGCCCAAAAAACGCTTTTCAGACCAAAATATTGAAGATACGGTAGTATTTTTCGGTTCTGCACGAATAAAAAGCAAAAGAGAGGCCGGTAAACTTTTATCCGCAGCCAAAAAGAAGTATTCAACGCGGCACTCTAGTTATGTTCAAGCTCAAAATATTTATCGAATGTCGAAGTACTACGAAGACGCAGTAGAGTTATCTTCCCTTCTTACCACTTGGGCTAAAAAGCTGGGCAAGGGTACGCAGCGATATATTGTATGTTCGGGTGGGGGGCCAGGTATTATGGAAGCCGCCAATAAGGGTGCTCGAAATGCAAAGGGATCTTCCATCGGATTTAATATATCCATACCCTTCGAGCAAAATTCAAATGCGTACATCACAAAGAGTTTAAATTTTGAGTTTCATTACTTTTTTATTCGCAAGTACTGGTTTGCTTATATGGCCAAGGCATTGGTTATTTTTCCTGGTGGTTTCGGAACCATCGACGAGTTGTTTGAGATTCTTACGTTAATTCAAACTCGTAAGATGACAAAATCCATTCCCATCTTGGTTTATGGCACTGAGTATTGGAATAGTGTTTTCAACTTTAAAGAGCTTGTTAAGTGGGGTACGATTAGCCAAAGGGATCTGGGGCTTTTTCATTTTTGTGATGATCCTAAGGAGGCCTTTAACTATTTGAGCCATGAATTAGAAAAGCGATTTGGAAGATGAGGTAAGAAATGAAAATTAGTCACCAAAATTATTTTGTTCTACTTTTGATAGTGTTTTTAAATATCTTTTCTGCCGTGGCACGAGATCAAGCTACAAAGACAAGCGTGCCGAGTGAAGTGCCGAGTACGATGTATGCATTTCGATCTCACCTCCTGGAACTTCAACCCTATCTTATTTCGGAAGAAGCTTTTACAGCGAGTGCCAACGAAGATGAGGTTAAAAAACATTTGGAGGCTTTTGCCAACTTTTCTAAGTCACTTAAGATGCACAAGAGACTCAAAGCTAAAGGCTTTGAGTTTACAGCTAATCAACTCGAGCAACATCTTGGAAGAACCTACGAGATCTTTAAAGATGGCAATAAATCATTTGCATGGTGGTTATTTCGATCGGCAATTCATGGCTGCAACCAATGTCACACGCAAGTTGCTTATCGATCGGCTCCTTCTCTTGAATTTGAAGAAGCATCTATATCTGGAACCCCATTCGATCAGGCCGAATTCTGGTACACAATTAGGGATTATAAACGTGCAATGCTGTTTTATAACTCGGTCATTTCTAGATTTGGACAAGATGCCAAAACGACTAAAATTCAATTGGTTAATTCGCTTCGTAAAATTTTATCAATTACCTTGAGAATTGATAGGTCTCCTAAAAAAGCCTTAGATATTATGTCGTCCGCAAAGGAACATTCTCAGATTCCTGCAGATACAAAAAATCTGATCGATTCTTGGATTCGGGACTTAAAAAAGCTCGAAAAGACGGATATTCCAATTGTTAAAACCACAACGCCTAAGCAGTTCGACAAATATATTTCTAACCTTATGGGTCCAATTAGTAAACCACCGTACGACACTAAAAAAGATGATGTTTCATCAATTTTTGTGTCGGGGCTTCTTCAGGAGTTTGTTAACCAAAGACCCAAGAACGTGACACCTGAGATGCTTTATCGACTGGGTGTTTCTTTAGAGAGTACGGAAAACGACATATTTTTTACGACTTCAGAACACTATTTTAAGAACTGTATTGAAAAATTTCACTCTAGCCCAATTGCACGGCAGTGTTTTGAGGCTCTAAAAGACAAGTGGACAATGGGTTTCACGGGTTCGGCAGGCTCAGATCTTCCAAAGGAATATCAGTTAGAACTAGATCGTTTAGAGTCGAAGCTAAAACCTTTAAAATAAGGGAATAGCTTCAGATTTTGGGCGGTTTTTTTTGCAACTTACGTTGGAGCGATCGTCTATGAATCTTTAGCCGCCTTGCAGCTTCTGAAATATTTCCCTGAGATTCGGTAAGCACACGTTGAATATGTTCCCACTCCATTCTTGCTAAAGAAGGTGTCGGACTATTATGTGCTGATTCGGCCTCATGGATGTCATTTTTTGTGATCGGCTCATGGGTGTCATTTTTTGTGATCACCTCATGGGTGTCAAAAGCTCTAAGGATATCTTCGATATTTACAGGCTTGGTTAAATAGTGCTTTGCGCCTTTTCGAATAGCCTCGATCGCGGTTGCTATGCTGCCATAGCCTGTTAGCATAACAACCTGCGTTTGAGGATCGATTTTCAATATCTTTTCAAGAAGGTCAATTCCATTCATGCCTGGCATTTGTAAATCAATGACCGCAAACTCAGGATCTATAGTTTCCAGCAATTTAATGGCTTCATGTCCATTTTTTGCTTTATTGACTAACCAAGATCGATCTCGAAATGCCATAGCTAGGCGTTCACAAAATGTGTCGTCGTCATCTACAATGAGGATAGAAAATGGTTCTAGGGTCATGATTGAATAAAATTAACAGGGATATCTATGGTAAATACTGACCCTTGTGAATTTGTTTTGTAAGTTAATTTTCCGTCAATTTGATCCAGTATTGCATATGTGACGTAAAGTCCAAGGCCCATCCCTTTCTCTGATTTCTTTGTGGTGACAAAAGGCTCACCAAGATGTTCTATAATGGCATCCGAAATGCCAGGCCCTTGATCAGAGACCTCAAATATAACTCTACCATTATCAATTTTTGCGTTGATGACAACCTTGTCAGAAACATCCAGGGCATTCTGAACGATATTTCTTAGGCACATTCGTACAGCTTCTAGAGGTGTCGTGAGTTCCAGATGCTTTTGGTCGCTAGGAATATGAACTAGTAGATTCGTAGGTAGATCTGCCAATAGATCCGATTGATAAGGGGCAATGATATCTTGAGTGAGTTTTTCAAGAGTGATCTTTGTAAGTGCCTCACCTTGTTGTTGGCCGCTATAAGCAGAAAGATTAAACAAGATAGTTTTACAGCGGCTAGTTTCCTTTTGAATGGCCTGAATATCGGCTTTGATCCTGCTGGATTCGTTTTTTAGCTTGATTTCGAGCTCTTTAGCGATCAGAGCGATGGTTGAGAGCGGGGTGGATAATTCATGGGCTGCACCTGTAGCAAAGGTTCCAAGAGACAGTATTTTATCGCGCCTTCTAGTTTGTTCACGGTTACTTTCTAAATCAGCCTCAAGAATCGTTACAGACTTTAAGATATGCCGAACGAAATACACAATAATAATAGACGTGACACCAAGGGCAACCCACATGCCTAAAAGATGAACTCCCATATCATGATGATGATGGAGTTTTGGAATAGAGTGATAGTGAAAAAAAAGTGACCCAAAACAAATCAGAGAGGTACAAGATATAATCCATGCCCAAAGTTCAGAAAGGATAATAAGGGCGAGTACGATATGAACTAGATAAAGTGCACTAAAGGGATTCATGGGCCCTCCAGAGAAATAAAGAAGCGTTGTTAAAAGAAGGACGTCTAAAAAGAGAGTCCATTTTGTAAGACTGTCCAGTGGAATAATTTTAGATAAAGTTACAATAAGCAAATTCGATAGTGCTGAAAAAAGCCCAATGGCAATCAAAAGAGTGACAGGCAGATTTAGTTTTAACCAATACTCAGTAAAAAGAATGGTTATCCATTGACCTGCCACGGCAATCCATCGAAGGCGAACAAGCCAAAGAAAATGAATTTCGAGTCGTGTTCGCGGTAATGCAGAAGGAGTCATGCAACATCATCAGGGTCAGGGTACGGCTCTGTATGAATCAATACATCGTGGACCCCTGTAATTTCATCTTTGATATGCTCTTCGATCTCGTGTGCAATTTTATGAGACGTATAAGTGTCAGTATCTGGACTTACTTGAATATGGAGGTCAATAAATGCTTGGCCGGGTTTTCCTCGAGTTCGAATGTGATGGCCACTAATGACTCCTGGGACTTTTTCGATAATTCTTTGAACTCTAGAGATGTCTATATAAGCGGCATCAGAAAGAGCCATAAACGTTTCCTTTGAAACTTTAATTGCCACGCGTGCAAAATAAATGGCGATTAAAATGGATACGATGGGATCGGCCCAAAGAATACCAAATTTGATACATAAAATAGAGATAATCACCGACAAAGAAACCCAAAAATCACTGGCGGTATGATAGGCATCGGCCTCCAAAACTAAACTTTTGAATTTTTTGCCTTTCTTGGCCTCGTATCGCGATAATACGAGGTTGATGATCATGCCGATAATCATGATAGGAATCCCCGAATAGTGAAATAGAGCTGTTTCGTGTGATATCAATTTATGGATAGCATGTTTTAGAATTTCCCAACTGGTAATTCCAATAAATATGGCGATTCCGAGCGCAGCCATGGTTTCATACTTGAAATGACCATAGTGATGATCGTCGTCGGAAGGTTTGTCGCTAAAGTGAATAGCAACCAAGCCTAGTACGCTGGAAGCAGCATCAGCAAGAGAGTGAAACCCATCTGCAATCATTGACAGAGTCGAAGTCATAAATCCATAGATGAGTTTTAGTGATGAAACGCCAATATTTAAAAGCAGTGCTATCGTAAGAACTTTTTTTATTTCTGAGGCACGGTTCATTTGGATAAGCCTTCTCCAATACAATGAATCTTCATCATGTTGGTCGCGCCAGTCGTAAGCTTTGTACCCGCTGCAACGATAACTTTATCTCCCTTTTTGAGATCAGTTTGCTGAGTTAAGATTTGGTCTCCTTTAGCTATCATTTCGTCGGCGTTCTTTCCTCGAAGACTTATGAAAGGCCGAACACCCCAAATAAGAGACATTTTATTGAACGTTTCTTTTTTGGGTGTGAGCGCATAAATTGGAACATGAGGTCGAAACTTTGATAGTAAAATCGCCGTGTTTCCAGTTTCTGTATAGGTGATAATTGCTTTATGCTCTGAAGGTCTTGCAATCGTAGCAGCTGCGTGAAGTACAAGGTGATCAGACGTGTTGAGCATAATAGTTTCCATCGGATTCCATTGAAATTCTGGATAGGCTTCGGCCTTTCGAATAATTTCGGCCATAATGGTAACTGCACGCACAGGGTGTGCACCTGTGGCTGTTTCACCGGAAAGCATTACCGCATCGGATCCATCCCAAATAGCATTGGCAATATCGGTGGTTTCGGCTCGCGTTGGTCTTGGATTGTAAATCATAGATTCCAGCATTTGTGTTGCCGTAATTACAGGGATCGCCATTTTTGCCGCTAATCGAATAAGCTGTTTTTGGACAATAGGTATATCTGCAGTTGGTAGCTCAACACCTAAATCGCCTCGGGCGATCATCATACCATCGGAAATAGTTAGAATATCTTCAATGTGTTTTAGAGCTTCTGGCTTTTCTATCTTTGCATAGATAGGCAAATCAATGCGTGCTTTTTTCATTTCAAAACGAGCTTTTTCGATATCTTCGGGTTTTTGTACAAACGACAGCGCTACATAGTCAACTTGTGTGCTACCCAGTAATTTTATCGCTTCCTTGTCTCTAAAGGTTAATGCGGGAACGTCAATATGATGATTTGGAATATTGAGACCCTGATGCTCTTTGAGTTCACCACCTACAACTATGTTGCAAGACACATCTTTATCATCTACCGACAGAACAGATAGTTCTAAGTTTCCATCTGCTAAAAGAATTCGATCATTTTTTTTAACGATTTGAGGTAGTTTAGAAAACGAAACAGGTATGACACTTGTGTTGCCTTTCAGGGAATTTGTTGTCAACCGAATCTTATGTCCTGTTCTAAGGAAGATAGGTTCACCATTTTCAAAGTCTCCGACACGTAATTTAGGACCTGGAAGGTCTGCCAACACACCTACCGGTGTCTTCGACTTTTTAGCGAGACTCCTTATTTCTTTAATAATCGCCTTTTTTTCTTCCAGTGTGCCATGGGAAAAATTAAGACGAAATACATCAACGCCGGCCTCAATCAATTCTTTCATGACGCGAGGAGAATCGCTAGCTGGACCTAGGGTCGCAATAATTTTTGTTTTTTTGGGTTTCATCTTAGCCTCTTAGGGGTACTCTAACTTTGTCCATGGGCATTCAATTGACGTGAATACATCATATAAATAAGTTCGTCGACGATTGAAGGACAAAACTTTTGTAGCCACAAAAGAGCTTTACCAGTACCCGTTAAATAGACGCGTCGTTGGTTTTTCTCAACCGCTTTTAGAATTTTTTGCGCTACTGTTTTTGCGCTCATGCCATGGCTATTACTCACAGGTGATGAATAGCCTACTTTCCCCGCATTTGTTTGAAAATCGGTTTGGGTTAGACCAGGGCAAAGAAGAGTAACACCAATACCAAAAGGTCTGGCTTCTAGGCGAAGGCCTTCGTCCATGGCATTCATGGCAAACTTACTCATACAGTAGGCCGTCATAAAGGGGAGTGACCGTCTGGAGACGATGGTTGACACGTTGACAATATGTCCCTTTTTCTTTTCTCTCATTAAAGGAAGAGCGGCCTGGATGCACCAAAGAGAGCCGAAGAGATTTGTCCGTAAGATTGCATCAAGGTCAGCTGTTTTAATATTTTCGACGCTGGCATAATGACCGTAGCCTGCGTTATTGATTAGAACATCGATATGTCCATACTGTTGATAAGCATCTTCAATAAGAGCGCGGCATTGATCCTCTTTGGAGACATCGGTTGGTTTTATGCAGGCTCTTCCCCCTGCTTCTTCAACTTTTTTAGATGTTTCCTCCATTCGATTTTTATCGCGGGAGGCTAATACAATGGTTGCACCTTTTCGTGCAAATGCCAGTGCGGTTTCCTTTCCAATGCCTCTAGACGCCCCTGTGATGACGACCACTGTAGATTTATCGATTTTCATATATAGTTACCTTTTTTAAACTTTATTAAAGTGACTGGACTTTTTGGGCGACACCCTTTATTTAAATTGAAAATATAGAAGAGGTATTAAAAATGCAAACTCATTTCAAAGACTTAGAAGGCAAGTGGGCACTTGTTCTGGGAGCCTCCAGTGGTTTTGGGGCGGCTGTTTCAACAAAACTTGCTCAATCGGGTATGAATATCTGCGGTGTTCATTTGGACCGTAAAGCGACGATGGGCAATGTTGAACAATTGATTACTGAAATTCAATCCCATGGCGTCAAGGCGATGTTTTTTAATGTCAATGCTGCTGACGCAGAAAAGCGAAAAGAAGTTTTGGATACTTTTGCGAAAGAATCAGAGGCAGGGTTTCATATTTTGTTTCATTCGCTGGCATTTGGAACGTTAAAACCCTATTTTTCAGATCAAGGCGAGACGCAATCACTGAATGCTTCTCAAATGAGTATGACGCTTGATGTGATGGCACACTCACTTGTGTATTGGGCACAAGAACTTATATCTCGAGGTCAGTTCAACAAGGGAGGTCGCGTCTTTGCCATGACAAGTGCTGGAGGTGAGCGTGTGTGGAAAACCTATGGGGCTGTTTCAGCTGCTAAAGCGTCGTTAGAATCTCATATTCGTCAAATGGCATTGGAACTTGCCACTTATGGAATTTCGGCCAATGCGATTAGAGCGGGTGTTACGGACACGCCAGCGCTTAGAAAAATTCCAGGTAATGAACAAATGATTGAAATGGCAAAAAGTAAAAATCCATATGGACGTCTGACAACACCAGAAGATGTGGCTCAAGCTGTGGTCACGCTCTCACTTCCTCATTGTCATTGGATTTCAGGCAATGTCATCGGTGTCGATGGTGGCGAAAATATTGTAGATTAGTGAAGGAATTCTTATGCAACGAATACCCATGACCGCATATGGTAAGGCCAAACTGGTTGAGGAGCTTAACCTATTGAAGACAGTAGAGCGACCACGTATTGTTAAGGAGATCGAAGAAGCTCGAGCCCATGGCGATTTAAAAGAAAATGCAGAATACCATGCGGCTAAAGATAAGCAGGGCCATATTGAAGGACGAATTCGGTTTCTTGAGGATCAGCTTTCCAGGTGCGAAGTTATTGATACCTCTCGCCTTGGCACTGAAAAGGTTGTTTTTGGAGTAACAGTAAAACTTTTCGATATAGATTCGGATAAAGAACTTCAGTATCGCATTGTGGGAGATATCGAAACGGATGCAACAAAGGGACATATCTCAATTAATTCTCCAATTGCGAGAGCTCTCATAGGTAAACAGGTCGGAGATGTTGCTATTGTTCAAGCGCCAGGTGGTCAGCGAGAACTTGAAGTTGTGGAAATTACGGTCATTTAAATGGGCGCACTCGCATATTTGGCAAGACGTTTTGTCGCTGGTGAAAATATGGCCGATGCACTGATCGCTGTTCATGCTCTTAATAGCAAAGGCGTTGCAGCTTCTCTTGATTTGCTTGGAGAGGATGTGTCTTCAAAAGAAGATGCTCTCATTGCTCAAAAAGCTTACCTCGAACTTTTACATCAAATTAATGCCAAAAATGCAAAGAGCAACGTGTCTTTGAAGCTTACTCAAATGGGTTTAGATGTTGATGAAGAGTTTTGCTACGCGACGGTGAAGGCAATTGTCGAAGAAGCGGGGTCCTACAAAAATTTTGTTCGTTTGGATATGGAAGGTTCCGCTTATACGGCTCGAACGATTTCGATGTTTATGCGCCTATTTAAAGATCACAAAAATGTGGGCGCGGTGCTTCAAGCATATCTTCATCGTAGTGAAAATGATGCGAAGGCCTTGGCTGCAATCAAGGCTCCAGTAAGAGTTTGTAAAGGCGCCTATAAAGAATCATCTAGTATTGCATTTATGAGTATGAATGACATTCGAAATAGCTATAAATCAATGGTCCAAATTCTG
Organism: Bdellovibrionales bacterium; assembly: GCA_020434375.1. GTDB lineage: Bacteria > Bdellovibrionota_G > JALEGL01 > JALEGL01 > JAGRAY01 > JAGRAY01. The sequence continues at coordinate 10,108 of JAGRAY010000044.1, forward strand.
ATTGAAGGCGGAAGTAAGGTCGCTATAGCAACCCACGATGAAAAACTCATTACGTGGGCTCTTGATTGGACACAAGATAATCACATTCCAAAAGATCAATTCGAATTTCAGTTTTTGTATGGACTTAAACGTTCGCGAGCGAAAGATTTAGCATCGCAAGGCTATCAAGTTAGAACCTATATTCCGTTTGGTACCCACTGGATGCCCTATTTTTTCAGAAGACTTAGAGAACGAAAAGAAAATGTTTTCTTTGTTTTGAAGGGTCTTTTTGAAGATTAATGGAAGGTAGTCATTCCAGATTAATTATTGGCCCTTTTCGAGTAAATACTTCTCTGGGGTGTGAAGATGAAGAACACCATATTCTTCAGGAAGTTGAATTCACTCTTACGATTTCTTTTGAACATGAACCTAAATCATGTGAATCTGATTTGCTATCTGAAACCGTTTGTTATGCGAGTGTTTGTCAAGCCATTCAAAGTGTAGCCTCATCGAGGCATTTCAATCTTATCGAGCATTTAGCAAAAGTTTGTGTCACTCGTTTAAAATCTATCGTTCCAAACGACGCTACGCTGACCTTGATCGTTCACAAGCTTAAACCTCCTGTGCAAAACCTAGTTGGTGGGGCTAAGTTTGAAATGACGATGAAAAATTTTTGTTCCAAGTAATATCTGCTCGTTTGACTTCAAAGTTGGCCAAGCGTGCAATCACAAACAACCAATCAGACAGTCTATTTAAGTAGATCAGTGCTTTTGGGTTGATCAATCCTTTTATAGACGGATCAATCAAAGCTCTTTCTGCTCGCCGGGTAACCGTTCTAGCAAAGTGTAAGATGGCAGAGGCTTTACTTCCACCCGGTAAAATAAATTCTTTTAAAGGTGGTAAAATCGCCTGCATTTGGTCTATTTCGGTTTCGAGACGTTCAATGTTTTCCGTTTGAATTCTTTTGATTTTTGAAGCAGAACTATTGTTTTCCAATGGCGTAGCCAGGTCAGCACCTAAGTCAAATAACTCATGCTGTAGTCTGGTGATAAGTGTTTTCAAATTCTCCGACAGAGGTTCACACAAAAGAATACCTAAAAGACAATTGACTTCATCTACGGTGCCGTAGGCTTCGATCAAAGAGTGGTTCTTTGGTACGCGCGTCCCAGAGAAAAGACTGGTTAGACCTTCATCGCCGGTTTTGGTGTATATTTTCATTGAAACATTTATAACCCTAATCGAGAGTTGTGTGAAATAACAATCGTGATATACTCGCGGATGTTTTAGGCCAACGTTACATGGCTAGGTTTAGAGGAGGAATTTTTAATGGCATACATTATTGCCGAACCTTGTGTCGGTGTAAAAGACAAAGCATGTGTTGAAGTCTGTCCAGTAGATTGCATTCACGGAAAAGATTCGGATAAGCAATTGTTTATTAATCCGGATGAATGTATTGATTGTGGGGCATGTGAACCTGTCTGCCCGGTGACA
>JAGRAY010000045.1 GCA_020434375.1 Bdellovibrionales bacterium
CCTGTCTGCCCGGTGACAGCCATTTTTATTGAAGAAGAAGTACCAGAAAAGTGGGCGTCTTATATTCAATCAAATAAAGATTATTTTAAATAAAAGAGCGTGTCATTTATTCAAAATAAAAAAGCCGGCAAAAGCCGGCTTTTTTATTGTTGATGATGAATCTTTTATGAACAACCGCTTGTACTTCCGCAATTAATACACTTATAGCACACACCATTTCGTATCATGATAGAGCCACACTCACTGCAGGGAGGTGCATCTTGCTGCAATTTAATAGACCATTGATCGTGCTTGTCTACCGTTGCTCCGCTCATTAGTGCAATTTTATCATTTGTTTTTTTTTCTTGCGCATCGGTCGAACGATCCACAATACCTACTTCTTGCTGAGCTTCCTTAGATAAAAACTTAGAGGCTAACCATCTGAAAATGTAGTCTACAACAGATTTTGCAAAGGGAATCTCTTTGTTGTGAGTCATTCCTGATGGCTCAAATCGCGTGTGACTAAACTTATGGATAAGAACCTCGAGCGGCACCCCATATTGAAGGGCCATCGAGATGGCCGTTGCATAAGAATCCATTAAGCCAGACACGACCGTGCCCTCTTTCGACATGACCAAAAAGATTTCACCAGGTTTACCGTCTTCGTATAAACCCACTGTGATATATCCCTCGTGACCCGCGATTGAAAACTTATGCGTAATAGCGGTTCGTTCATCAGGCAATCGTCTTCGATAAGGTTTAGGAGCCGAGACAGCTTTATCTTTTGTAGAGCCCATGCTCGCCATAGATGTGTTTAAAGGTTGGGATCTTTTGCACCCATCACGATAAACTGCAATGGCTTTAAGGCCCAACTTCCATGCTTGTTGATAGGTTTGAGCGATTTCATCTACGGTAATTTCATTAGGTACGTTCACCGTTTTTGAAATGGCTCCAGAGATAAAGGGTTGTACGGCTGACATCATTTTTAAATGACCCATATAGTGAATGTACCGATTTCCATTCAAAGGTTTAAAGGCACAATCAAAAACACTTAAATGTTCTTCTTTAAGATGAGGTGCATTTTCAATGGTTTCTTGTTCTCTGACATGCTTTAAAATAGCTTGAGTCTCTTCTTCTGTGTAGCCCAGCTTTTCTAATGCCATCGGCACCGTATTATTTACAATTTTAAGGTAGCCTCCGCCAACTAGTTTTTTGTACTTGACCAATGCGATGTCTGGCTCAACACCTGTAGTATCACAGTCCATCATAAATCCAATGGTTCCTGTCGGCGCCAAAACACTGATTTGAGAGTTTCTGTATCCGTGACGTTTGCCCATTTCGTAAGCAGACTCCCAGTCTTCCTCGGCGGCTTGATACAGATCTTGAGGAATAAGCGAACGATCAATATTAGATACAGCATCTGCATGCTTTCGAATGACCTTGAGCATGGGTTCTCGATTCACGCTATAGCCCTTGAAAGGTTCGCGGTCGGCTGCAACCTCTGACGATGTTTTATAGCTATGACCACTCAGAATTGCGGTAATGCCGGCGGCAAAAGCACGACCAGCATCTGAGTCATAGGCTAAACCCATAGACATCAAAAGAGCCCCTAAATTGGCATAACCAATTCCCAAAGGACGATAATCAAAGCTGTTTCGTTCAATACGGGGCGTAGGGTAGGAAGCATTGTCGACAATAATTTCCTGGGCCAAAATGGTTGTTCGGCATCCACGTCTAAATGACTCAACATCGAATTCACCGGTCGAAGACACAAATTTCATCAAGTTCAGCGATGCGAGGTTGCATGCTGTATCGTTAAGAAACATATATTCTGAGCATGGATTAGATGCATGAATTCGATCTGTATTTGGGCAAGTGTGCCAGTCATTGATGGTGGTATCGAACTGAAGGCCGGGATCACCACAAACCCATGCCGATTCCGCAATCATATGGGTTATGTCTTTTGCCTGATAAGTATCTACCGGAGATTTGTCCACAACTGAAAGGGTTGTCCATGGTCGACCTTCCTCAGTGGCACGCATGAAATCATCTGTTACTCGCACAGAGTTATTGGAATTTTGAAAGAAGATAGAGTTGTAGGCCTCTCCTGTAAATGCACCGTCGTAACCGGCATCGATAAGGGCCCAAGCCTTTTTTTCTTCGGTCTCTTTGCATTTAATAAAATCAACGATGTCAGGGTGGTCAACATTTAAAATAACCATCTTTGCGGCTCGCCTGGTTTTGCCGCCAGATTTAATAACGCCTGCGAAAGCGTCATATCCTTTCATGAATGACACAGGGCCTGAAGCTTGACCTCCACCAGAGAGATGTTCTCTCGCTGATCGAATGGTTGAAAAGTTTGTACCAGTGCCAGATCCACCCTTAAAAAGCATACCTTCTGTTTTGGCTAAATCGAGAATTGAAGACATAGAATCTTCAACCGAATTAATGAAGCAAGCGGAGCATTGTGGATGGGCCTCAATGCCGACATTGAACCAAACAGGAGAGTTAAAAGCCATTTTTTGATAGACCAATAGATGGGTCAGATCTTCTTCAAAAGCTTGGTAATCGGAGGCAGTGGCAAAATAGTTTTGCTTTTTTGCCCAACCGGTCATGGTTTTAGCAACGCGAGTGATGAGTTGTTTAACAGAAGTTTCTCTTTGAGGCGTATCAATTTGACCGCGAAAATATTTGGAAACAACAACATTGGTGGCAAGCATTGACCAAAATTTTGGGACTTCCACATTTTTTTGTGAGAAAACCACCTCGCCTTTTTCGTTATTGATTAAAGCTTCACGTAAGTCCCATTCTATTTCATCAAAAGGATGCACGCCTTCCTGAGTAAAATATCGTTTATATGGAATCCCCTTATTAGGAGTCATGGATTTTGCGGTTTTTGAAGTACGTCCTGAGCTCGTTTTTCTAAGAATTTCTACATCCATTTTTGGATCTCCTCTCAATATGTTTTTATCTTTTTATGGGTAAAAGCTCCAGCCGCCCATAAGAACTGCAAGGCCTGAGAGGCATCTATCCATGTATTGTATGGTCACGCGATGGCGTTGACCTACCTTTAAGTTATGGCAACTTCGCCCTATCAATCAAGTAGAAAATGTTTAAAACATCTATCCGGTTAAAAAAAAAGGATTTTAAGTTTAGAATCATAAAGGATCCGTAGAGACTCCCATAACCACCTAATATTAATGCCATTTTTCTTTACCCTGGAAGCCTCTCTACAATAGGCACTCTTATTTTGATGGGCCTCACGTCTTGATCCATCCAAAAAATCCACCGGATTGTTTCTGCGAGGCTTATTTGATAGGGTCTGTTGAGCCAATTTCAGTTCATGCATTGTAATCTTGGCATTCTAGACTCCTCGGTTCTTAGCAAAATTGACGGAGTGGGACTGACTTGATACGGTGCGCAATTCATGAGATCTTTCAATACAAGTTTATTTGGGGCTCTAATGATCTTAGGGTCTTTGTTATGTCCAGCTTCCACCAAAGCGCAGTCACAAATTGAAAAATTATTTAAAAACCTTCAAACGCGCGACCAATCTTTGATGCTTCAAAATCACATCACCGAAAAGGAAATACTTGAGAGAAACAAACGTTTTCTGAGTATTCATATTCTACGATTAGACAATCAGATCAAGCGTTATGAAAAATGGTACTCTAGTCTCGATTCAAAGAGTATGCAGCATGAGTACATCGGAAAAATATTAGAGATCAAGCGAGCGTATTTTCGGCGTGCTTCCGAGATTGAAAATAGCCTCACTTTTTTTGTTGAAAACACGACGCTTTCAATTGATTTAACCCATGAACTAGGTCAGTTTCTTCTCACTTTTTGGCAAGATTTTCATCATTTTTTATTTGGCGTACCAGTGAGTGAATTCAATTTGGAAGCATTAGAAATGCAAGCAACACCAACCTCAGAGGGAAAACAAGCTGTTCGAGAATTTCTCAGTGATCTCATGGAGGTCTACCAAGTCCCAGGTGATTCCTCAGATGATATCTTGAACTTTCAAGATTTAAGTGGAGACTATCCAAGAGTGCGTTCTCAGGGCGATATCAATGCGAGCGTTGGCTTTGCCATTGCGAATGATCTTTCGTCCCAGTTGTTTTTTGAATATAAACAACGCATAGCCGTATCTACTGCTTGGATTTATACGTTAGGTATTTTGAATCAAAATGCACTGGATCCAAACAATGTTCTTGATATTAGAAAAGCACTTAAGAAGTCAGGATATTTTAAACGTACGAGGCATTCCAGTCGCGAGGCACCGCTTTTGGAAAAAAGTGTATTGAAGCTTCTCCAGAGCAATCTCATTTGTGAAGAAAGTCAATATCCTTATGTTGGCGACAACGCGCGAGATTTTTTTCCAAAGGCACCTGTTTCAAAAGAGTTTAGAAAGTACGGTGTCGAATCGTTCTTGTCTTTAGAGTTTGTTTCTGGGGATATCCGGGTTCCATTGAGAGCTAACGGCATACCGACAGATGTCAGCTTTTTTAAAAGGCTTCTATCAAAGCATATTGCTCCTATTGTAACGCTTAACCGTTCGAGTAGGGTATTTCTAGAAGACTGGATAACACCAATAGGGCCCAATGATGAACATTCCGTAGTCGTTGTCGGATTTGGAAAAGACTTTAGCCCATTCGACGGCCAATACAAAGACTACTTTTTGATTTTAGATTCTCAGGTGCCATCTGATCTTGCAGTGCCATTTAAAATCGATGCGGAGGTGCTCACGTCAATGGTAATAGGTATATACAAAATCACGGGCGTCAGTTTAAAACCCTAGCTAACAAGGTCGATTAAGTCGACTAGGTGTGGAATTAAAAGGTCAGCATCATCTTGCTCAAGCATGGTTTTTCTTGAAGTAAAACCATCGAGAAGGCCGATGCTTTGCACACGTGCGGCTTTTGCTGCCAAGATATCTAGTGGACTGTCGCCAATCATGACAGCCTGCTCAGGCGCAATATTTAGATTTTCTAAGATGTGAAGCAGTGGGGCGGGGTGTGGTTTTTTGTGAGCGACTGTATCGCCTCCAACGACCATCTCAAATAAGCCGATGAGTTTTAAACCCTCAAGAAGAAGTTTGCAAAAGCGCTCACGCTTATTGCTTAAAACCACAAGTGTTTTATGGCTAAGATTTTCAAGAAGATTTTCAACGCCTTTATAAGGGGCCGTGTGATCAAACATGTGTTCTTGATAGTACTGACTAAAGTGCCCAAAGGCTTCGTCAAAATGCTTATCAGAATCTAGTGTATCTTTAATGAGAGTCATAGTGCCAGAAGCAATGAGGTTTTCAATTTCAGATTCAGATTTTGGCGGTATTCCACACTTTGATACCGCGTGATTAACAGCCAGAACAATGTCTTTTTTTGTATCTAGAAGTGTTCCGTCAAGATCAAAGATGAAAAGCTCTTTTGCGCTAAAGTCTATTGTTTTATTCAATGAGATTTTATATACAGGCTTTACAGTGAAAAGCATAGCAACGACCGAAACGACAGCCTATCTTAGATCGAATCGCGGTCTTTTAAAAATCGGCGGAAACGATCGCCTTAAATTTTTGAACGCAATTACCACGAGCGACGTTAAGGCACTGAACCCTGGTTCGTTTCAAAAGTCATGTATTTTGAACCCAAAGGGAAAGATCTTATTTGAATTTAATCTGATGTGTTTTGAAGATTTTCTTTTTTTAGAAACAGATGTTCAGAAAATCGATTCACTCGTGAGTTTTCTCGTAAAATATCGAATGGCTAGTCAGGTAACTTTTGAAAATCAGTCTGAAAATATCAATCAATGGATCGTTTTTAACGACGACAATATCGGCGATGGGTTTCGTTTCAAAAGCATGCTTTTTCCACAATCAACATCTGTGTTTGTAAATAAACGTCAGTCTGTTGAGATGGAATCTATGCGAAAGTTAAACCTCGAAGATTTTGAGAGATTTCGCGTTTGCCAGGGTATTCCAATTTACGGCAAAGATATTGGCGAAGATACAATCATCGCGGAAGTTCCTTATTTCCAAGATGCGATTTCTTACACAAAGGGATGCTACCCTGGTCAAGAAATTATCGCACGATTAGCTTCAAGAGGCGGCAATGTTTCGAAACGCCTGATGGGCGTTGAAGTGATGGATACTCAAGGTCTTAAAAATAAAGAGGTCGATGTGATCTATCAAGGTGAAGTTGTGGGTCGCCTTACGAGTGGAACTTACATAATAGAGGCGTCGAATCGATATATCGGAATGGGCCTTATTCATCGAAAAGCATTTGAACCCGGCACGATCGTAGAGCTAGCGCATCCCGACGGAGAAAAAGTGACAGGCCAAATCCGATCCCTTTCATTGCATTCAAGCGACACACAAAAGCGTGGCGCGCCGAAATTGGAGGTGAAATGAATCTGGGAATAAAAGGAAAACAATCTCTCGTGTTGGGGGCCTCAACCGGACTTGGGAAAGCCATTGCCAAATCTTTAATTCAAGAAGGTGTTAGAACCATCATATGCTCTCGTTCTGAAGAAAAATTGGCAAAAACGGCTTCGGAAGTGAAAGCCCATGGCTTTGAAGTCTGCGATTTGCAAAATCCAGACAGTCGAGAACAAGCCATTGAAAAAATTCAATTGAAGTACGGAGCAATAGATATTCTAATTACTAACTCTGGAGGGCCCCCTAAAGGAACGTTCTTAAATACAACGGATAAACAATGGATCAATCAGTTTGAAAACCTTTGGATGGGAAGTCTTAGTTTTATTAGATCTTTTTTACCTAAGATGATGGAACTGAAGTGGGGAAGGATCGTTATGATCACTTCCATTTCAGCTAAAGAACCTGTCGCAGAATTGACACTTTCCAACGCTTATCGTGCAGGATTGCTGGGTTTATGCAATTCAATTAGTCTAGAAGTCGCTTCATCTAATGTTACAATTAACTCTGTTTTGCCCGGCTTCATTGCAACACAAAGACTTCGGGATCTGGGAAGGGATCTAGATGAACTTAGTAAAAATATTCCAGCGCGTCGAATTGGTGATCCCAAAGAATTAGCAGATCTGGTTTGTTTCCTGGCATCAGAAAGAGCTTCCTACATTACGGGTCAAGCCGTTGCTTGTGATGGCGGATATTTGAAAGGTATTTGAATTCGAATAACACATTATTTATTCTAAGTGATTTCGATGTTTTCAATTTGAGATTCTGTAATGAGTTCAATGCCCCCTGGAATATTCATGAGAAAAACGCAGCCATCTGTGGTTTGCATATGGTGCACCGTTCCTGCTTGCGAATACAGAAAGTCTCCGCTCTTTAAGAGTTGATCTCCTATTTGCAGCGTTCCTTTGAGTAAAAACAGTTCCTCGTCTTTAGTATGACGATGTTTTGGGTATTTTGCGTTGGGCAACATTTTTACAACCATCGAACCGTGTTTTTCGTTGAAGTCCATCTGAAGTGGAATGTATTCCACGCTTTCAAAATTTGCTTGCTTCCACGTGGCTTTTGAGGTTTCAATCAGTTTAGTTATTTCTTTCATGAAACAAGTATGACGAATTCGAAGCTATATTTCAAACAGTTAGAGCTTGGCCCCATGGCCAATTTTGTTTACTTGATAGGAGACCCAGCAAATAAAGAAGCTGCTGTCGTGGATCCTGCATGGGATGTTTCCAAGATTTTGAATGTTGCAAATCAAGATGGTTACGACATCAAACATATTTTAGTTACGCACGGACACCCCGATCATATCAACGGCGTAGAAGAACTTATTGACAAAACCAACGCGAAACTCCACATGCATAAAAGCGAGGTGCCTTGGATGAAAGGCTGGAACGAAACAGCCATAAAGCGCGAGACCGGTGATCGTTTAAAATTAGGAGATCTCGATATTACATTTATTCACACTCCCGGACACACACCTGGATCACAATGTTTTTTGATCAATCAACGACTAGTCTCGGGAGATACTTTATTTATAAATGGCTGTGGTCGTACAGATCTGCCTGGAGGCAATGTTGAAGAACTTTACGATAGCTTGACCCATAAACTATCTCGTTTGGACGATGACGTTATATTGTTTCCAGGACATAACTATGCAGAGGTGACAAGCGATACATTAGGCCATCAAAAAAAATCCAACCCATATCTTCAATATGAGAATATTAAAAACTTTGTTAAAAAAAGGCAGCCAGATTTTTTAAGTTAAAATAAAACTGATTCAGGGTTTGTACCAAGACTTAATGTTTTTGTAGACTTGATCCGAAGTAAATCCAAAATACTTGGACAATGCGTCCATGGGAGCAGAAGCGCCGAATCTGTTGATACCTAAGGTTAACATTGATGACCGCCCGAGTTTGAACCATAAATCACACTGTGCTGCCTCAATTGCAACGATAGGAACAGGCTTTAAAGGAAGCACAGACTCTTGATACTTTGGCGTTTGTTCTAAAAACGTTTCAAGGCACGGCATCGACACAACGCGCGTTAAGATACCATCGCCATCAAGCATGCGCTTGGCTTCAACCGCAAGCTGCAGCTCGGAACCCGTTGCAATGAGAATAAGCTGTGGCTCATCTTTTGAATCTTGAAAAACATAGCCACCATGTTTTGGTGCGTCTGCTGTTAGAGAAGCATCGGGTTGAATATCAGGGAGATTTTGTCTCGTAAGGATGAGAGCTGTGGGTCCAGATTTTCGATTGAGCGCAATGCTCCAGGCTGCGAGGCACTCTAAAGAGGTTGCGGGTCGCACCACATGCAAATTGGGGATCAGACGAAGTGATGGAATGTGCTCAATAGGTTGATGTGTGGGGCCATCCTCACCAAGAAAAATAGAGTCATGTGTGAACACATAAATCGACTGGATTTTACTTAGCGCAGCGACGCGGATCGCAGGCCTCATATAATCTGAAAAAACAAGAAAGGTTGAGCTAACCGGAATAAACGAACCATATAGAGCCATTCCATTGGTGATGGCACCCATCGCATGTTCTCTAACGCCAAAATGAATGTTTCTACCCCGAAAGTCAGTTTTACTAACGTAGGAACTGTCTGTCATGACAGCTTTGGTCGAACCCGCTAGATCGGCAGAACCTGCAACCAGTGACGGATACGAATAAGAAACTCTTTGTTGAATCATGGCCGAAATATTTCGTGTGGCTCCGGGCATTTTGGGTAAATCTTTTGACAACGAATGATACAGGTCTTGAGAACCGTCTTTGTTCCAGTATTGATCCCAAAGCTTCGCGAGTTCAGGATGTTTTGCTTTCCACGCGTCGAATTGGTTTTTCCAAGTGTGGTATTCTTTGGTTAAAAAAACATTTCGATTCTTAAAAAAAGCTTGAACCTTTGGCGGCACATAAAACAATTGATCTTGAGGCCAACCCAGAGCCTTTTTTGCACCCAAAGCTTCCTCGGCACCCAAAGGTTCTCCATGAGCTTTCGAAGTGTTTTGCTTGTTTGGTGCACCAAACCCTATTTGAGTTTGAGCAAGTATAAGTACTGGCTTTCCATTCGAAAGCATTGCTGAATCATAAGCCGCAATAATTTCGTCTCGATTGTGCCCATTAATCTTTTGGGTGTTCCATCCGTAGGCCTCAAAACGCTTGGCCACATTCTCCGTAAACGTATTGTCAGTGTTTCCATCGATGCTGATTTTATTGTCATCGTAAATGAAAATCAGATTATCTAGGCCCAAATGGCCTGCAATGGATGCGGCTTCGCTTGTGACGCCTTCCATCAAATCACCATCACTGACAATGGCCCACACTTTGTGATCAATAAGAGAGCCATCATTATTGAAGCGAGCGGCCATCATTTTGGCGCCTATCGCCATGCCAACGGCATTTGCAAAACCTTGCCCCAGAGGACCTGTTGTGGCTTCAACGCCTTGTGTGTGGCCATATTCGGGATGCCCGGGCGTCTGACTGCCAAGCTGCCTAAAATGTTTGATTTCGTCTAAAGAAAGTTCGTAACCGGATAGATGCAGGAGTGAATATAGCAACATTGATCCGTGTCCTGCGGACAGTACAAATCGATCTCGATTGGGCCAATTTGGATGATCAACAGAGAACTTCAGGTATCTAGACCAGAGGATCCAGGCATATTCCGCAGCCCCCATAGGCATGCCAGGGTGGCCACTCTTGGCTTTTTCGACGGCATCCACGGACAAAAACCGAATGGTATTAACCGCTAGATCGTCGACTTCTGCTAGGATCTCTTTTTGGTCTTCTTTTTGATTTGGCGCGTTCAAGGCCCGGTGTTTAACCTAAGTTCACAAAAATGTCGATAATGCTTTGACTTTCCGATTCGAAGGCATGTATAACGAAGCCATGATTCGCTGGAGCCAATGGAGTCGATGTTTCATGTTTTTATGGGTTTTCGTAAGCGTGAGCTTACCTGCTATAGGTGCCCCAACGCGAGCGACATCAGAACCTAACACGTTTAAGTCTGATGCTATCCATATTAAAGTAGACAAACAATCGCGTCGATCTCTTCATATTAAGAAATCGCAAAAGCGAGCTCTTTTTCTTAAAGAACTACGCAAGCTTTACGGCAATCATCTGACATCTCTATAGAAATAGACAACGTTGAGACGAAGCATGGGCAAAAAATCATCTCTCTTTTTGTATGGCTTTTTGTGCGGATTGGTTTTGGCTGTTTTTACGCTTAGTGGATGTGATCTCTTTAAAAACAAAACCAGATCGAAAGGTGGAAAAGTAACAATGGAAAATGCAAAAGGAGCTGTTTTAGAAACCTCTTTGGGGAATATCACGATTGAATTTCGGCCAGATCTAGCCCCAGAAACAGTTAAAAACTTTAAGAAGCTAGCCTCCGAAGGATTTTACAACGGCACCACATTTCATCGGGTCATTCCAGGTTTTATGATTCAAGGCGGGGACCCTAAATCTAAAGAATCAGATCGAAGTCTGCATGGCACGGGAGGGCCAGGCTACACGATTAAAGCGGAGTTTAGTTCAGAAAAACATGTTCGTGGTGTACTTTCTATGGCTAGAAGTGCTCATCCAGATAGTGCAGGCAGCCAATTTTTCATTATGGTCGCTTCAGCACCTCACCTTGACAACCAGTATACGATTTTTGGAAAAGTTAAAGAAGGCATGGAAGTGGTCGATAAAATTGTAGCGGCACCAAAAGATGACCGCGACAATCCTTTGGAAAAAATTGAAATTAAAAAAGTAGTATTGCAGTAATTGATTAAAACACGTAGCTAACGCGTGACTCTGATGCTGCTACGGGCTTAATGCTGCCACCTAATCTTGAATACATCTTTGTAAAAGCGGTTTGGTGTTGTTCATTTCTAAAGTAAAGTTTAAAGCCGGCTTTGATCCAATCGCTGCGATTGGGTGTGTCGTCAAAGTTAATCCAGACTCTTTCTGCCAAAGCAGGAATTAATTCAGCGTCTGATATTTTGACATAGATCTCAATGTGATTAGTTTCGGGCAGAAGGTTTCCCAGTGACATGGCAATTCCAGTGTGCGAAATATTTAGCGCATGGGCTAACTTAAGAGTTGATTTTCGATCGTTTGCCGGAACAAATCGAATGGTGTCGGTGTGGTCTATGCGAATAGAATGT